>JAFQHQ010000147.1 GCA_017397885.1 Clostridia bacterium
ATACAAATCGCCTTCCTTTGAAGGTTTATTTGTCATGCCACAAAATCCACAATTATTTATATATTTTCAATGTACATTGTTTTGCTAACTAATTCTAAAAAATTTTCAAAAACTACTTGATTTTTATATAGTTAGCTCCTTCATTTATTTTTACTCATTCAAAATCAATATTTTTTATGAGTATTTTATGTTTTCATCACAACAATTGAAGCAATATTTATTTCAGACTCCAAACCTTTGAAAGTGCATTATTATCGGTTAAGCTGTCAAACAAATATATTTCCAATTGAGGTGAAACTATGCCCTCCGGAACTGAGAAGGACGTATTTTCAAATGTATTTCCGTCGGGGACTTGCAATTTATCAATTTTTATTTCCATCAGCTTATTTCCATCATACACAACTGCTGCAAGAACAACATCTGCCGATGAGCCAGTGGGATTTTCAATTGTGACCGATGCACTCAGCTCAGCACCTTCTGACTTGATGCTGTTTAGTTGTTTTTTCAAATAATACTGCTTGTTTGCTTGTGATGGATTTGTTATTTCTACATTTGAAATTGTAACAGTCTCACATTGACAGCTGAAGGAATAAAAATAATCCTTGGTGCTTGTCACCTCATTTTTTCCGTTCCTTACGGGAAGAGAAATGTCAAGATTGACTGTTCCCTGAGTAGGAAGCGGATTTTCAAAGGTGATTTCCAGCTCACCTTCAGCATTTACAGAAGCGGTTTTGACCGAAAGCTCATTGCCTTCATAATCGGCATTAACATCAATATCTTGTGACTCACTTGTTATGACAGGTGTATTGGTGAAAAGCTTAATTTTGTCGGTCAACGTTCTTACTGTGTTATCGGATGCAACAACATAGCTTTCGCCGGAGCTGTATGACATTTCGCTAAATCCGTAAATTGACGGATGGTGCATTATTTCAATGTTATCAATTGCAAAGCCCTGACCTGCCTCATTGCCGTTTCGATAGAATTGAAACTTAAGTGAATAGTTACCTTTGGCATACGCTTTGAGTTCGGCGTCATAAGCAAGAGCTCCGTCAACATAAAGACGGTCACGCATATTGTCATAGTCAATCTCATGCCTCAGGTGCATCCACGTATTGGGTTCGTAATCAACCGTGCCTATTTTGCCGTTTGGAGTTGCAAGGCCTTTGGCGGGACCGCCAAAAAATGGCCAGCTGGTAGATCTGCCTTCAATGTCAAAATAGCAGTAGCTGAAGAACTTGATGTCATATTCAATGGTGTTAATTCCATCCTGCCATTTATCACTTTTGAAGTTATTGTTGAGCAAATACTGCGCTGCAGGAGGTGCGGGAGAAGTGATTGCAGTAGTGATAGAATTTTTCATCAAAAATCCTGCCGCTATGTCATCGCCGCCGTCGGGACCTTCACAAAAAATACCATCTATTGTAACAGGTGTTGTCCCGTCAGAATCTATACCAACCTGACCTGCCCCCTGAAAGCTGAATGGGGCAACCTTACCATCATTGAAATTTGCGGTCAAAAGAGTTTCAGCGCCTCTTTCCATAACTGTGAAACAATCGCTAACATATGCTGTGCCGCCGGCACCTTCGGCAACCAACTCAATGCTGTGTTTGCCAAGGGCAAGAGGTTGTGGAAGAGTTATAGAATTATTACCCGGCGAATCGCTCTCATAAACTTCGTTGCCGTCAATTAACAGTGTAGCTGTATCTCCCGAAGGAACTTCAAATTCTATTTTGACATTTTCACCGGAATCGAGTGTAGAACTTGAAGCAGGAGCTATAATGCCAAGTACTTGTGCAAAAGCAGAAGCGGGCAACATAGCAGAAACAAGAAGAGTTATGCATATGCACAAAAGCTTTTTTCTGTTTCTCATGATTTCATTCCTTTCAGTTTAAATTTTTGACCTGCAGAGAGTGTGCAAAAGTATAGCAGACACACTCTCTGTCGGCATTATCACTTATATGCCCGAAGCTCAGAAACACTGTTCCACACAGAGGTGGAATTTTTATTTCCGATAAGACGAATGTATCTTACTCTTCCGGGAATTGCGAGCGACTCATACTCAGAGGTTGTGCCGAGAGATGACCCCTCCCAAACCCTGGTAAAGTTGACACCATCTTCGGAATACATTATCTCATAATATTGATATCTGGTGTGACCCGTGTAGAAAGCTACCGCAACACCACTAATGTCCATTGCCTCACCCAAGTCAATTTCAAACCACACACCGGCTCCGTCTTGGGCATATCTGGTTTCAAAGTCACCATCAATCAGATTGGCGGGTCCATTTGCAGCCTCAGGGATCGACTGACCGCTTCCGTTTACCGGAAGAATAAGAGTTCCTTTAACCCCCTCAACAGGCATAACCTCCTGCAATGCATCGGTGACATTTATGTCTCTTTCGGCACTTACACGGAATTTAACAACAACAGTTTGCTTTATAAGATTGTCGCCATCAATAACTATTGTCGCCTGTCCGTTTGGAGAATCCGGCTGTGAAAGAGAAATGATTGATCCTTTATCAGCTGTTGCTTCAACAAACGGAACTTGTGTTGTGCCAAATGGGAATTCTATGTCAACAGTTCTCATTCCGTTTATCACACCGTCATAGGGTACTCCGTTTATGCTCAGGCTCAAAAGCGATGCCTTTTGCGGAACTGGACCATCTTCAACAGTCCAGCTGTCTATGGGGGTAAACAACAAACCGCTGTATTCGTATTCACCATTTTCAGGTGACAGCTTGACCGCAATGTTTACATTGCCGCTTGCAGATGGAATGTGAACAGCAAGCTTTGTTATGCCTTCATTTTTGTTTTGAGAAGCATCCTGAGGACTTGTGGGCAGCGGAACTGCGTCCATAACCTGCAGCTTGTAGCCTTCTACATTGCAATATACATCGGCAATAAGGGTTTTGCCTCCGCTTGTTGTGATTCTTGCCTGATTGTTGGAAATAATTTCAATATTGTGCTGGGTATGCATAAACCAATAAAGCTCACTTTCACCCTTTAGTGTTACTTCATATTGAACAGTAAGAGTGTTACGGTTGTCGCCAAAATAATATCCTCTGATATATTTGGTTGCGTCACGCTTGTAGCCCTCCGTGAGGTCATAGGCAAGGAAGGCACCCTTGGGTTTGTTCATATCCATTCTCGCAATCAGTGACTCAACACCCTTGGTTTGACCGTGATATTCATTGCCGGACTCGTCAAGTAAGTTTTGCGGATTGATAACTAAGCAGTTTTCACCCTCAGAACGCTTACGGTAGTATTTATAGCTGCTAAAATAATTGGGAAGATTGTAGCTGTCGGGACCCAGGTCGCACGCCCAAACCACATCGTTTGAATGGAACGTAAAAGCACCAAGGTCTAACATATCATGGTAAATACCTGTGGGGCCTGCATGGAACCCAACAAATGCCGGGCCCTCCACATCAAGTGAACTGCTAAAGGTGCCTGACTCTATGCTATAGAAATATTTGTCGAGCGGCTGATTTGAAATATCGGGCACTCCATAACGTTCGATAGTTTTATAGTAGAACATGAGTGATTCCAAATCATATGTGCCAACCGCCATAAGCTTTTGGCGTCTGCCCATTTGCGCCTGAATTGGATCATTGAAGTAATATCCCCACTTTTCACGCACCGATGTATTGCTATAGCTCGAGCCACTGTCAGAAAAAGCAAAACATGCATTGGTGGATTGAAGATAAGTATAGGAATATCCTGCTTGATTGAAGCCTGCGGCTGTATCAAAGCCATAGAAATTTCCAAAGCAATTGTACATTGCTGTGAGAGCACGGCTGAAATTGCCCAGGCAATAGGTTGTATAAGACATACCTTCATACCATGCACCGTCAGGCGAGAATGCTGATACACAGGTTGCCAATGTACGCAGATTGTTTTCAAAAAGATAATCTGTTTGAAGTTTCAGTTCTTCTTCATCTGCCATAGCACATAGCAGAGTCATCAAACCGCCGCCTATAACACCGATGAAGTTATCCTCCAATAATGCAACATAGCGAGGTTGGCTAGTCATGCCAGAATAGCTTTCAATGTGAGGCTCATATGCAAGTTTTAAAACTACATCTCTCGCCTTTTTCAGAAGCTGTCTGCCATCTTCTGTTGCAGAGAGATAATTATAGAACACATCATATCCAATACCCACCAAAGCCATCCAGTGACCGGAGGTCAACTCTGCAGTTGCATAATCGAGAGTATCCCAATCTATCATGGCGCTAAACATTTCAACACCCTTTTTGGCGTATTTTTCTTCACCTGTCAAAAGATAGGCGAGGGCAATTTCTTCCATGATTGCCTGAGATTGAACTGCCGCATTCTGGCGAGTAGATTGTTCTGGATGATAATAACTGTCATAATCCTTTGTCAAATGAGAATTTCCTTTATTAATTGCCATGTTGTATGCCTTGTTCCATTCGGCATCACCACTTGCAACCTTATTGAGAATGTAGTCTATATCATCCATGGTATAATATACACGGGGATGCTGCTTATTTGGCCACTTTGAAATCAAAGTCCGGCGCATCTGAGATGCTGAATCAAAGTCGAATTGCATGTATCGATAGAGGAGTTCAGACTCGTTCCACTGATTATTTTTGAGTATGTCCATATAGTGATATCTACTCACATGCACAGCAGTGTCGGCAACAATTGCCAAGCCTCTGTGATCCCATGTTACAACTTTTCCTTCTATTTGTTCAAAAACACTTCGCAATGGAAGATAGAGAATTCCGTTTGTAACTAAGGGTGCCGCTGAAAGTGTTTGCGTTTTACCATTTTTGACATAGCTTGTACTTCCGACATTCATTGCCGCACCATCAAATTCCACAGAACCTGTTGACGCATCATAGTTCACACTCTTGCCGGTTACCATTGACAACAGATTTTGAGGAATCATCAGTGAGCCATTAATATTTGCAGGCTTGTAGTTTTCGTTGATATAGCTCTGCTTTTCACCGTTATAATACATTGTGTCATTGGTGGTCATAAACATGAGCTTGCCGTCAAGTGCTTTTGCAAGCTTATCGGCAGGATCCATCACAGAAACATCAGAAATAGATACATCTTCGCCGGATTGTACCTCATCACCATCTTCTGTTTGGAAGTATGACAAATCACAAGGCTTAGCTCCTGTGTATATGCGAATGTAGTCAACAGAAACGTCAAATGTGCCCCCTTGCGGACTTGTGACATCATATCTGAAGAATGTGGGATAGTGAGTGTCGGAAATCATATGACTTCCGGTAAGTTCACCATCGGTATATACCGTTGCTTTGCCGGAGGTAATGTCAAAAGCAAATGTAAACCTTACCCATTTGCCAACGGAATAGCTTCCCACCTTGGCATTGTCCGTACGGCTAACCAATGAACCATTGCTTATTGTGTAGCCTGCACGCCAGGTACCTGCAGAATTTTTACCATCCAAAAGCGGGAATTTACTTCCGCCGGAAAGCTCGTTGATTTTAATTCTCGTGTCAAATACATATCTTGATATTGATGGAATTTTGCCGTCATTAATATCAGCATAGCAACCACCTGTATTTTCGGGTCCTGAATACATTCGTAAGACCCCTGCGCCGGTGTCTTCGTCAATCTCAGCTTTGAATGACCCCTGTTCATCCTTTGCATTGATAGTTATACCTGATATGGAATTATTTTCAAACTCAACCGATTTTAAAAGTTCACGCGGTGCAAGCTCAGTTGTGGGAATATATTCAAGCACCTCATTATTTGTACCGTCCGCCGGAAGACTGACTTGCCAAGGCAGCTTGTCGCCGTCATAAATATAGATGTCATCTATGAAAATCTGACTTTCGCCGGAGACCGGATTCTGGATTCCCCACGACATGGAAGACGGAGCTTTTTTTGCTGTTTGAGTCATAATCCAGTTGCTGACAACGCATTTTTGGTCAAGCCAAACATCAAGAGTTCCTTTTTTCCAATTAACAACTATGGAATATCTCATATATCTGCCGCGGGGAGTTCCGCTTATTTTTTTCCCGTCTGCCAGTTTTATAAGACCATCATCGCCAATAGAGAGAAGTGCCAGTTCCTGACTTGGGTAAATGGCATTGAAAAGCTTGCCGCTTGTTTTTTCACCATCGAATTTCAGCTTAGCACTAAAAACAGTTTTGTCCATAGTAGGTTCAGGATAATTGTCGGCAACAAGCTTTACACCCTCACCGAATGCTCTGGAAACCAAAACCTTATTTCCGTCTTCCGAAACAACTCGCGTGTCAACACCGCTTGCAAATCTTATTCCCTTAACTGAAGATGCATTTTCTGCGAACGAACCGAAACGCTGTGTCAGCAATAGCGTTCCTGCGCTTTCCTGAGCATATGCAGGAATCAAAGAACACATAATCGTCAAGATTAGAGTAACAGAAATTATCTTTTTAAGCATTATATTATCGCCATCCTTTCCGCCACAAGATTATTTATAAATAAACACATGGCTTACCCTACCGTCATAGGTTCTGACTGCTACCGTAGAAGCATTAGACTCACCTGTGGCATAGGCATCTGATATCATTTCCAATTTCCCGTGTTTAACGATTTCGCTTTTTGTGTCATAAACCGCAACCGTTACATTTGAAGCCATGCCAAATGGGAGCATTCCATTTTCGAGAGTGTGACCTCCCGCAGTTTTTTCATTCACCTTGAGTACTATACTTGCAGAAGTATGTGTAAGAACCTTTCCAACGGAATAACCCAGATTTCCAAAGCGATTTACGGCAAAATCGCTACCATCAATTCCGGGACCATAGTTGATAGAGTTATCGGTTTGGTCAAAATCGATATCAATTAGAACTCCGCTGACTTCACCTTCGGTGTTTGAAACAATTCTTACAACATCACCCGCCCCCGGAACATTTCCGCTCTCATCAAGTGAAGCATATAAATCCATGGGGATGTATTCACTGTAAAACCTACCTGACTTCCAATATGTAATCCGTTTTGCCCTTTCGCCTTCCGGATTCAGAGCATCCACAACACTCTCAACAAGAGCAAGAGTCGAGTTTTTATCAACACTTTTGCTCGAGTGACCGTACCTGACAATTGCGCCTGCGTTTAGCTCTTTATCAATATCGTATGCATCTATTACGACTCCCGTCAAATAGTTTCCCAATGACACGGGCGAAAAACAACTGAAATCATCAACCTCATATTTCTCGGGCTCAGCATTTGACGCAAATGGTACACCAAATACTACTGTGGTTGAACCGTAAAATGCATATGGAGCAAACATTGATGCATTATTCCACCAATCCGAGCTTGTTTTAGACACATATTGGGTAAGAGAATTGTCGCCTATGAATCCCACTTCATATTTTTCTTCACCATCAGGTGCAGGTGAGGCAAGGTCAATACAGTTTATTTTGCCGTCTTGAGAAATTGAATATTTTAATACCTGATAAACGGGTATGTTATTTTCCACCAAGTATGCCGAAAGATTGTTTTTTTCAACTGCGTTACCGTCCAAAACCACCTTATCGGCAAGCTCTGCATAGATAACCTTGTCGCTTGTGGTTAAAATTCCAATTCTTATACGCTTATCAAATGCACTGCTTTTTTCTGCATAATCAACAAGATAGCCATAGCTCATTTTGTCATTTCCGTCCTCAAAAGCAGTCAGAGTTCCATCGAATGCAACCAAAAATCGACCGTTTAAACCCAGTTCTGCTTTATATTCAGAATCAAAATAGCTGTTGGTTTTATACCCTTTTCTTGAAATCACAACTCCATGTGTGCCCATTTCATCTATAGAACCTTTGAACGAATTGACTGACGAAACAATTCTGCAATATTTTCCGTCATGACTTTTATAGACCATTAAAACCGAGTCCTGTGAAATATCATCCAAAGAGCCTTCTTTTATTACACCGGTTTTATCTGCAATCAATATTCGGCAATAGAAATCGTCGTCTGCTTTAGTTTCAAGAAAAGTGCCTGATTTTGTGTCATATATGATTTCCTCATAAGTGTTGACACCGGAAACCACCATATATTCGGCTACATCTGCCTTAACAACATCATATTTGCAATCACCGTCGTTATCAATGAGTGTCATCTCTCCGGCTTGATACACGAAGTCTGAATTCTCGGGAATAAAATATCTGCCGTTTTTCACAAAGGTGTATGCCGGATCTATCTTATATGTAAGTTCTTTATTTGCAATGCTGTCATCAACAACAAGTACTCCGGCCTCAAATCTTTCCAAATCTGAAGCGGCAATTGTGACGGTCTGATTCAGCTCGCTTACATAAATCGCCCTTACCTGCTTTTGCTCATCATACCAGCACTGTGCACTTTTTCCGAGATATTTTTCTGCATTATTAATATCACATCCAAGTGCAAGTGAACCAACCTTTATGGTACTCTGCGAAATACTTTCACCGGGAACCATTGATTCAAAACCTGCAGATTTTATAATTCCCTCAGCTAAGGTAAGCTTAAAATTTTCAGTCAGAAGGTTTTTTCCTTCTGCTCGATATTGTTCAATTTCGTTATTTATAATTCCCGACACCCGGCAAAGATCCGCGTGAAGAAAATTGAATATAAGAATGATACATTTATCATATGTAAAGCTATTCAAATCATCCAACCCATCCGTAAGGTCAAGACTTTTTGCTACAGAGAGATATCCTACCGGATAATCACCTCTGAGACGAGCAAGATTTGTGTAGCCCAAGGCTGCGACAGTAATTTTTATTGCTGCATCAAACGTTATAGGGCTATCAGGCTTAAAAACACCGTCACCATCGCCTGCTATGATACCCAAGTTTGCTGCTGTCGATATTGCACCTGCATACATATTTGATGCAGGCACATCGGTAAACAAACCGCCTTGCGGTTCTGCCGAAGTCTTATTCATTGCCCTTACAATCATATCAATGAATTCACCACGACTCACCAACCGTTCCTTATCCTGAGATGCCGCATCTATCACATTGAGAGACAACACGAAATCTTCATATGCAGATACATCTTCTGCCACGGAGCCATCCTGCGCCCATACAACATTACCCGGTACTGTAAGTGTCATGAACGCTACCAGAAACACGGCAATAATTTTTTTCATATTAAAATTCTACCTCCCTTCCCGATTTACTTCAAATGCATTATATATTATCTGAGCAGCCTGTGCGCGAGTGAGAGGATTTTTCGGTGAAACATTACCTTCATCATCGCCGTTAATTATTGATGCATTACCAAGCGCCTCAACAGCTGACTTGGCATAATCAGTGATTTGCAAGCGATCTTTGAAGTATTTTGAACCAAAAAATGGTCTGCCCTCAGCTGTTAGTATCCTATATATAATCAAGGCGGCGTCCTCACGCTTAATTTGTGCGTGTGGATTAAACACACCATCATATCCCTGAACAATTCCACAAGAAGCGGCTTGAATAACCGATGCGTAAAACCAATCGTCGGGATTGACATCATCAAATGCAACCACTTCCTCCTTGGAATTAGCAGACTCTGTGACATATGCAACTATCATCTTTGCAAATTCTGCTCTTGTCACATTCAAATCAGGTCCGAAGCTACCGTCAGGGAATCCCGAAACAACCCCCTTAGCTTCCAAAGCAGCCACAGCTTCACAACACCAATGTTCGTCACTGACATCTGAAAAAACAATCGTTGCAGATGCTTTATCTACTGTATCGATAGGAGGCATCGAAGGTGTTACAACTTTGCCTGACGAACCGCCACCTTTTGAAGATGTATGTTTGTTTTCATCTTTGTACACCGCCTTTGCAGCAATTGAAAATGCTTGTTCAACATCTTCTAAAGTTGAAAAAGTTTTGTCCACCATTTTGGCAAAAACCTCATCCTTATCTTTAACCTTGAGATAGTCACTGTTGGTTAAAAGTGATGAGTATACATCATCAAAATCATCGGTCAAGCATTTTTTTATCTTTCCCCAGTTGTCGGCACATCTCATTGTTGCAAGAGCTTTGTTCTCATTAACAATTTGAGAAAAATCAACCGTTCCGTCAGCCTCAACAAGAGCAGCATAGTTAACCCTTGTAAGAAGATTGCACAGTTCATCTGTTATTTGCTGTGTCAACCTCGTATCATCGGTTATTGATGACGAATCAAGTCCGAGAGCAAGCTTGTGACTGTCAATAACATTCAATATATCAGATGCATCCGAATGCGAAATTTCAGACAACCCCAAAAACAGATTGTAGTTATTTACAAAGCTTGGTCTGTCGGTAAAATCGGAGTTATAAAGCATATTGACTATTTCCCTTGAATTTGCAGTAAATACGGGATTGTCGGCATCTATGCCAACAAGCAAAGTATTTGAATCAATCAAAGATTTAAATTCTGATTCATCACCATTTTCCTTGGCTGTTAGTAAAAGTTCTACGATTTCGTTAGCTTTTTGACCATCATAATAAATAAAATCATATGATGCTTTCTCTCCCGATGCCGTAACATACGCCGTGTATCTGCCTGCCGGTGCATCCTCAGGAAGTCCTATTGTCTCAAGATAGCTTCCGTCGGAATAGATTTGCTTCAATGCTATGAGTTCATCAACCGTTCCGTCAGATGAAACTGATGATTCATCAACAACAATAGCGGAGGAATCAACGGGTACATCCATTGCCACAAGAGTTATGAGAGTGTTTCCAACAGCCTTTCCGTCGAGAGTAATGCAAGCATTATCAACATCAACAGAAACGCTGCAGCTGACATCTGCCGCACAGGTTGAAATTGCAGAAAAAGCAACCATCGCTACAAGCATCAGCGCAAAAATTTTCTTTAACATTCTTTTCCCTCCCAAATTCATTTTATCCGTTTTGAAATTTTATGCTATACAGATCAGCATCCTTCATACGAACATTCATAACAACTTCTTTGCCTGAAAATTCTGATAAATCAGAGAATCCTATTTTTTTATCGATGCTGTCGCCAAACATTTCACAGCTCTTAATTGCTTTGCCGTCTGATGATTTAATCTCAAAATACATATACCCGGCAGCAGATGTGGAAATGTTTGCATAGAGTGTGTCACCTTCAAATGTGAAAGGCTTTGTAACAACAAGCTCCTCTTTTTCACCGGCATGCATTGAGCAAAATCCGTCTTGCCTGATTACATAGCGTCTGAGTTGCTTCACGGGAACATTGTCAAATAAAGCTTTTTCATGACATAGCATAGAAAGCTCACTGTCGGCATCCGTATAATAACGTGAGGCTGAATTTATCAGACCGATTGCGGGATAGCAGTCACCATATCTCCAGTTTGTCAAATGCTCAGTGCCCGGGCGTAAATAAGCATCGTCATATCGGGTGAAATGCACTCCGTCTCTGGATGTCATAAACACACAATCCGTTATTGCAAGACCCAATCGTCTTTCTATCTTCACGCGCTCAAGACGAGTCTCTTTTCCGCACAGCTCATCAAAGCAAGCAGTCCACTCTTTCCTTTCAATATATCGAGTTGGGAAACCGACCATAATATGGGGAGCTCTGGGATATTTTGAGATGCAGTTTGTATACAGCGGAATGTCAGGTTTGCTGCCAAAATCCAGATGCCTGGGTTTTGTCCAATTAACAAAATCTTTGGATTCTATATATCTTATGTCTCTGATTCTCTCATTTCTTTCAGCATCGGGCAGCATCAACGGTTTATCGTCATACTCATCATTTTCTTCGAGATCACCCGGAAGATGGAAGCCTCTTATGTAGCCGCGATAAATCTCTTTTTCTTCATCCCAAAACACAACATTTAAGGTGTCAAACGCACCTTTATCGGTGATGATATCACCGCGTTCAAAATGAGTTCCGTCGGAGCTGTAAAAAGAAATCAAGGCTTTCTTTTCAAAATCAAGACCCACAGCTTTGTATTTTTGATCAGGTCGACATGAGGGGTTAGTATCCTTGAAAACATAAAAGCAGTCAAACCTCATAAAATGCTCGTCAAGAATAATATTATTATCCTTTGAGCCATTAAACTCGCATATTCCAAGCTTCGGTTTAACCCAATTTAACCCATCCGCACTTTCAGCATAACAAACGTTGATTACACGCTTATTAGGATCGTCAACAAAATCGGTTCTGATGCCAAGATAATACATTCTGTATATGCCATCATCATAGAAGAAATTGTGATAAGTGCTTCCTCCAAGCTCCCAGGCAGAGTCGTGAGAAAAAACAATTTCGCACGGAGTTGGCTTATGTGTTAACAATTGAGCTGTTGTTTTTGATGTATCTATAAGAAAATCATCAAAAAAACATTCTCTTCTTGAGTCCAATTTTATCATCTGATAACCTCCTAACAATCTTTTTTCAAGTTGATTTTTATAATTGATTTGGATTTCGCTTTAACACGATTATTCATGAGTTCGAGAGTGTCATCATGACCAATTGTGCACCATCGTGTGTCAAAGCTGAGGAGATGGTCGGGATTTTCAACATGTCCACATATGGGGATGACCTTTTCGGGGAGATATTTTATACCCTTTGCAAATGCTGAGATATATTCAATGTGGACTGCTCCAACGCCATGAGTGCTTATTGTACAGCTCTCGATTTTTTTTGTGGAATCTATGGCAAAGGAGACAGTGTACCAAAAAGGTCCTTTATCCATGATAGTGTAACAAGGACAAAGCAGTGGTTTGTACATTCCTTCCGCAAAAACGGTCTCACCGTCTTCGTATTTGACAGTCACATCAAACCAGCGGCACACAACCTTATCCGGAAGCAAAAGCACTATGTCAAGAAATCCATTTTTTTCAAACTCAGCTGTTTCGGCAATTTCGATAAGCTTGTCAACACTTGAAATGAGTGTTGCTTTTTCGGTATCCAAATACATTGTAGGAATTCCGCCCCTGTATTTTTCCCACGCATTGTACTGCTCATCAAACAAGCCCAAAAGCTCTTCCCTGATGGAATGAAGCTTCTTTTTGCATAGTTCCAAATCAGTATGAGCTGCACCGGTGCGCATGTCAAACACATTTTGTGCAACCACAAGCTGTTCATATAGGAGCATTGCTCGCCTTGCTCTATATTTAACTTGACGAATTATTTCGTTATCGGATTCTATTCGTTTTAACAGTTCATAATTGTAGGCAATATCTTTATATTCATCGTCAAAATTAACATTTCGTCTTACTATAACATCATGGTAATAGTATGTAGGTGCTCTCAGAAGATATGGCTTTGTTACCGCTTGGGCAACAATTGCTATTTCTGAGGCATCGGAAAGACCGCACACTTCCTCTACTGCTTTTTTCATACGTTCCAAGGGGGCATCCTTCAGCTCTCCGTTCCATAACATCCCGGTATATGCAATCAGCGGATATGTAAAATGCATAAGCTCGGCAGTCATCCCCCATGTTGTGTTAAGATAGCCAAACGGTGAATAATTTTCAGCATATTTGGTAAAGGTATCGACATTATACGAAAAATTTGTCCACCCTGCCGGCATATATCTGATTCCGAGTTTTTCATATTTATTAAAAATATCAGCCTGCATATTGTTGCCCATCGAGCAGCGCGGATAACGATCGAT
>JAFQHQ010000148.1 GCA_017397885.1 Clostridia bacterium
CAATGAAAATAAGCTTTTTTGCAATTTACATAGCATTTGATTCGGAGTAAAATATTAACGTAGAAAGTTTATCGCTATTTCTTATAGTGGTACTAAGTTTTTAAGTTCAAATTGTCGGTAAAAAGTTTGCGTTTTTCAATTGTATTTGCGAAAAAACACTTTTTTGGTTCAAATTAGAGTTAAAAAAGCTGTAAATGTATAAATGAGAGTGAGAAAACATTTGTTAATTGAGATATAATATATAATGTACGTTTATGTTTAAAATTCCGAGGAGTAATTTGTATGAAAATGAAGAAAAGAATAAACAGAATATTGTCGGTAGTGTTAATAATGATATTAACCCTTTCCTTTGCCGCATCTGTTCCTGTGATTTCAGCGTCGGATGATGCGTCGATAATTGCAGGCTATAAGCTTATTTCATCACCTGTAAAGGTTACAGCTCCAACCTATGCCGCACGTTCTCCGTGGACAACCTTTACCAATTCAAGCTCGATTACCGATAATTACGGTGTTGTATATAGAGTTGATTTCCCCGATATGACAGGAAGGGAATTTCGCAACTTCATTTTCCGTTTCGGTTCTTCCTACTATGGCGGCTCTTCCATGCGTGTTATGGGTGTTTCCTCAAACTTAGACATTCCCAATATGTCCTACACCGACGAACCCTTTGCCTCCATGTGGGCGGATGAAGCAAGCTACACTTCAAACGCAGGGGAATTTCTCTCGGAAAGCCCTGCTTCCAATTATTTTATAAACTATGCCGACCTAACGGGCTATGCCAACGAATGTGTTGCAAGGGGTAACAGTTTTATGTATATTGCGGTTAATTCCCGTTCCACGGCAAAAGCTTTCGGTTCCGACATAAAGGATTCGGATTACTGCAAATATGACCTTTTCCCGTACTATTACTATGACACAAGAGATTTATCTCCAACCACGGCAAATGTGCTGAAAAACATTAATGCACGAATTGCATCGGGCAAAATGACCCACCCCTATCTTCACGGTTCCATGGAAAACATCGAACAAATCCGTGCAAATCTTGAGTCGGGCGACAAATGGACAACCGAATTTTATGCAAAGCTCAAAAAAGATGCCGATGCGCTTGTTTCATCTTCACCCAAGAGCTACGGTGCTCAGGTTAGTCAGAGCTACAGTGTTGAGGAAGACATATTCCTGAATCTTATGATTGCCTATCACATAGAAGGTGACGAAAAATATCTTAACCGTGCCATTGCAGAATTTGAAATGCTCATGAATGTCACCGACTGGACTGCCGACGCACAGCTTGATAACACTCAGACCGGTGCAAGCATTTCGGTGGGCTATGACTGGCTCTATGATTATCTCACCGAGGAGCAACGCCTCTGGGCAGAAACCAATGTAAAAGAAAAAGTTCTTTCCATCGGCTACCGCTACTATCAGGATCCTTCATGTCTCACCCGGCTCCGTCAGGAAAATGACAACATGAACATTGTCTGCGGAAAGGGTACATATAACCACAATACTCACAACAATGCCAATCTCCTTGTGTGTGCTTTAGCTCTTGCACCACTCAATCCCGAGTACAGTGCATTTGTAATTTCAAACAACTTCAACAACATTGTGCCTTATCTTGAACTTGTGGGTACAAACGGCGGACACGAAGAACCAATTGGCTACTATGGCTACACAAGCACCAAAATCTGTTCCATGCTTTCGGCATCAAATGCGGCTCTCGGCACAATGTATGGTTATGAAAACTATCCCGGATTTCAGACCACCGCATATTACCCCATGCAGATGTACGGGGCAGGACCGTTTTCCATTGGTGACAGCGGTCACAACAAGGGTGTGTATAACTCCAATCCCCTCTACTTTTTTGCAAAAGAATCAAAGGATACCGACCTTATGGGGATTCTTGCTTCAAGATACGAAAACGGCGGTGTTGCAAGAATGCTTCTGTGGTATGACAAAGGCGAGCTTGACAATATTGACCTTTCAAAACATCTCTCAATGGATGCTCATCTCTATCCCACAAGCAAAGGTCAGAACATTGCCGCATTCCGTGACAACTGGGATATAGACAAAGGCTTTTATGCCGCAATGTACACGGGCTGTGCTTCTGCCAACGGTCACTCCGATGCTGTGTCGGGTGCGTTTTGTATTGATGCCTTTGGTGAAAGATTTGTAACTCCCATTGGCATTGGTAACTATTCCTACACAAATTACTGGGATCACGCCCAGGACGGCGGAAGATGGGTATGGTATGAAAAACGCCCCGAGGGCGGCAACTGTCTTGTTATAAATCCCGCATATGAGGTGGGTCAAAATGTTACAGTGACAGCCGTTATGGATGAGTTTGAGTCAAGCGAAGGCACAGCCTATGCCATAACCGACTTATCCGAGGTTTACGGCGATTATGTGACCGAATACAAGCGAGGTATGCTTATTTCCGACAACCGAAGCACAATCACGGTTCAGGACGAAGCCAAAATGAAAGAACCCTCCGAAATTTTCTGGTCAATCAACACCATGGCTAAAATTGATATTGTGGACAACGAAACCGCAATCCTCACTAACAACGGCAAAAAAGTGATGGTTAAAATTTTTGCAGACATCGACTACAATCTCTACAAAATGAAAGCCGAAAAACTCCCAACATCGCCCCAAAGCGATTTGCAAAGGGATTATCCCGGTTTTTCAAAGCTTGCCATCAGTGCCGAGAATGTGAGCGAAATGACTCTAAGCGTAAAATTCTATCCTCTTGCCAATGACCATGAATGGAAAAATGAAGATTTTTCGCCCGTGTCAATGAATAGCTGGAGCATAGACGAAGACTACGAAGAAAAACCCACTCTTGAAGCAATCTATGTTGACGGTGAAGCTCTTGAAGGTTTTGAACCCGACCGTTATAACTATGAGCTTGAATATGAAGTGATTCCCGATGTGCTTCCCGAAATTGAGGCTGTTACCGATGATTATGAGGTGAACGTGACCTATCCCCAAAATGGAAAAGTTGAAGCTTTGGTAGCCGTAAAGGGCAAAACACGAACAGCTTATTACACAATCAACTTTAAGCAAACAACCACAAATCTCACAAGCACCACAAAAACGCTCGATTATTCAAAATTCACCACATCAACCTATAATCTTGCCGATGATAGCTCGGTGGGAACAAATGCATCAAAAAATTATCTGTATGCAAGCAAAGTATATTATCATCACTATGCTGTTGTGGACATCAGCAGTATCACAAACACCGATGTGACAAGTGCAACATATACATTCACCGCCGACGGCTCGGGAACATTTTCCATATATGAGGTAGAGGGTGATTTCACTCCGGGAGTGACTACTGCAGGTGAGCTTCCTGCCTCGGGAGCGCCAATTGCCACGGTGAACATCGGCGATGGCGGAAGATTTACCGTTGACATAACCGGCTATGCAAAAAGACTTGCCGCCGCAGGCAAAACAAAGCTTGGCTTTGTGGTTAGTCAGACCGTTGCCGGCACGGCATGGATAGGCAGTGAACTTTCAACATCATCCAGCCGTCCCTCGCTTTCGGTGACCTACAGACCGATTGTTGAGCCCCTTGTTATTTCGGATATAAAGGTTACATCCTCCGGTCTGTACAAAAAAGCAGATGTTAAAGTGACAAATAACTCCGATTTGTGCTTTGGTGAATATATTTTCTTTGGTGCATCCTATGACGGTGACAAGCTTACAGGCATCTCTGTGAGTGACCCAATGGTTGTGATGCCTTACCGTTCAAAAGAATTTAATGCACAGCTTCCGTTGGCTGACAATGTGAAATTTTTCCTTTGGAGAACAAACGGCCAGCCTGTTAAAATGAAATAACTTTGTATTTATTGTATATGAAGGGACCGTAAATTAATTCAGTAAATTAATTTACGGTCCCTTTTGGGGAATAGGAAAAAAGATTCAGAATTGTCAAATCGAACTCAAAGCAAGGCAGAGCCTTGCTTTGAGTGGTAACCCGAAGCTGTACATGAGTCTATGTAATCAATACTGAAGATGGTTTTCAGACATTAATTTTAAATGTAACTTTGTTAAAATACTCGGGAATATTACCATATTCCCTGCGTTTTTGCCTTGTTACATATAAAATTAATTGTCTGAAAACTCTGTAGGACCTGCAACATATGAATTTTCGAATAGATTTTGGTGCGGAAGACGAAGGAAGGCTGACGCCTTTCAAGGATGACAAGCCAAAAGATGTCGAAAATTCAATGTTTCAGGCATCTTCCGTACTGGTTACATAGGCTCTTGCGAGTGGTGAGATTTGGCAAGAGCAAAAAGGCATATAATTGAAGAAAAACATCTTGAAACAGATGTTTTTCAACATTTGTAGTAA
>JAFQHQ010000149.1 GCA_017397885.1 Clostridia bacterium
GTAGGTAATCACGGTAACTTCGATACTATGGTGGTTAGGCAACTTGAAAATTTGTCAAATACATATCCAATAAAATATTATGTGGTTTATGCCTATATGCCGGGCAAAAATGACACTCCCGATGAGCACTCAATCCTTCCCGAAGGCATTGAAACCGTCCCCAAACGTTTCGCCATAAACTACCACAACAAATGGATGCTCGATAAAACTGACATCGTGGTAACCTATGTCACTCGCAACTTTGGCGGTGCGTGGAGGTTTGAGCAGCAGGCTGCAAAATTACAAAAGCTGATAATTAAATTAGTGTGATTTCTTCATGAAATATAATAATAGATTTTAGAGCAGGTGATTATGAAGTACTGGTAAGACTGTTACATTTTTATTCAACATCTACTTGTAGAGAGTGTGCAGAAGGGTGTGCAAAAAGGTGTGCAAACACACACATATATATATTAGTTAATAAATAAAAAATGCATAGCAACGCATAACAAGGCATAACAAGGCATAATAAATGCATTTCACAACATATTCGAGCATAACAGTACATTACAACACATTACCAAGCAAAAGCATAACGAAGCATTTTGATACAAATATAGTGGTAGTTTTTTTAGTGACGATTGTTGAAGTCTTTCCCATTACGTTGGTCAGAGACGGTTTTTAGCCATAGAAGGGGGGCAAGCAGACATTGGCTTGCCGAATTGCTTGCAATTCCAAAACAAATCATTATTGAGCTTTTCTACAAGCTCAATCCATTACGATAAGAGCTTTGATTAAGGCTTTCTGTGTCAAAGGAAAATGCTCACCGACATCGTAACAGGATTTTATGACTGCCGCATAAGCTGCATCAGATTCGAAATAAAAGTTTTCATCGTCATAATATCCTATAAGGTTTCTCGGCATATCAATCGGTCTTATCATACGCTCAACAAGATTTACTTTACCCACATCAATCAGACTGCGAAGCTTACGAATAAATATTTCTGTGGGCTGTTCAGTTTCTGTGAGTGCCTGCTGTGACACAGCGAGCCTTAATAAAATTTCATCAAGCTCATTTAACATTGCTGTTTTTGTTTCTGCTGTGATGCCTTCATAATACAAAAGAGTTTCACAGTAAAGCTCAAAGCCGATTCTTAAATTTGCAAGGTCGTCACATAATCTCGGTCTGATATGAAAATTCATTTCATCAGCTTTGGATTTGTAAAACTTTCTGTTAGCAAGAAAACCGCTTTTGAGTTTTTCTAAAAGCTCTTTCACTCCGTTTTCTTTGTCAAGAAATTTTGCCTTCAGCATTTCAGTTGCAAGGAAAGTGAAGTGTGATAAGGTTCCTTCCTCAGCTTCCTTCTGATACTTTGTAAGGTCATTAAGGTTAATGTCTCCGGGCTTGAGCTCAAGAGAAAGGAATCTTGCCACACCGCTTTCACCCACATTGGGAAGATACTCTGCAGTCATTATCACATTACACTGCGGTCTTTTGGCTGCTCTCTGTCTTCCGCTTTTATCAAGAGCACCTCTTGCTTCTCTGTTACA
>JAFQHQ010000150.1 GCA_017397885.1 Clostridia bacterium
ATCATATTTTTAATTTTTTTACAAGTATTTTTATATAATTTTTTCTGTTTTACATGTTGACGGTATAGGCATAATCTCCTGAGCAGATTCGCATTTCTTTTTTTGAGACAATTTCAATTCTGTCGAACAGCATTCTTATATTGTCATCTGCAAGCCTGTCGATTTCTTCAGGCATCTCGTCGATGGTCTTGAAGATTGTTTTCAGTTTTTCGTGGTCGGCAGATTCTATTTGTCTCCGTCTTTCGTAGGCATCATTTTCGTGGCGAAGCCTTAACTGCTCATCTCGGATTTCCGAGAAGATTTTGTCCATTTCCTCGATGTTTATTTCGCCGTCCAAGTTTTTACTGAGGGTTTGACTTAATCTTTCGTTAAGCTCATTCATTCTCGCAGTATTTTCATTCATCTTATTCTGCACATTGTCGCCCATGACCTCTGCGATAGCTCCCTTTAAGATTTCCTTTGCATATACCACATCTGTTACCATAGAGTTGGCAGCCTCGGTCACTGCGGAGATTAGGAATTCTTCCTTTATGCTCGGGGAGTGCTTACACTTTTTCTTGCCGTGTTCGAGTCTGTTTATGCATCTCCATACATATTCCTTTTGCTTATCTCTTGTTACCCACATTGTTCGGCGATACATAGTTCCGCATTCTCCGCAGACTATCATATTGTTGAATGGGTACTTGCCGCTGTATTTTCCGTAGTCATCTTTATTCTCGTTTCTTTTTATGCAGTTTCTTCGACTGAGTTCTATCTGTACGGCATCAAACACCTCTCGGTCTATGATTGCGATATGATGATTTCGTATTAAATATTTGGGAAGGTCACCGTTGTTTTTCTTTGTTTTTTTCCGTATGATATCAGATATATATGTTTTCTGTGTCAGTACATCTCCTGCATATTTTTCGTTGACAAGTATTCTTTTCACAGCTTCTGTTTTCCATACAGGTTTGCCTGATGGAGAGGGTATTTTCTTTTCTTCAAGAACATCTGCAATTTCTCTCATGCTGAGGCCTTTTTGGAAGCTTCCGAAAATAAGCTTTACTGCGGCAGCCTGTTCGGGAACTATGTATATGTTTTTTTCGTTGTCCTGACCGTATCCGTATACACGGTTAAAGTTAAAGCAAGCTTGTCCTTGTTGGTATCTGGAGCGTTTGCCCATTTTTACATTTTGGCTTTGGCTTTCGCTTTCCTGTTGGGCAAAGGTACTGTACAGGGACAGCATAAATTCGCTCGATACTTCAAGAGTATTTATGTTTTCCTTTTCGAATATTATGCCAATGCCCATAAACTTCAGCTTTCTTGCATATTCCAGGGTAACAAGTGTGTTTCTTGAGAATCGGGATATTGATTTTGTGATGATTAAATCAATCTTGCCTTGCTCACACATTTTTATCATTCTCCTGAACCCCGGTCTTTTTTCAGCAGAGGTTCCTGTGATACCATCGTCACCGAATATCTCCACTAAATTCCATTCATCATTGGCTTCAATCATTGATGTGTAATGCTCAACCTGATTTTCAAAGCTGTCCTGCTGTTCTTCTTCGGCAGTACTAACTCGGCAGTATGCGCCGACATTCAATTTCTTTCTGCCCATCTTAGGTTCGTACATTTTTTTGGTTGCCGGAATAATTTCCACATAAGTGTTTAACATTTTTATCCCTCTCTTTCTAAAATCTTCTCGTTTATTAGTTTTATTTGTAAGCCCTTTTCTCCGCCTACATAGAATTTTGACACTATTTTTTCCATAAGCGGAAGAGGGGCTTTTTCACTTATTCCATACCTGCAAAGCTCCTGTTTGATTTTTTCGGTCACCTTGCTCATATCGGTTTTGGTGTAGCTTTTGAATTTTAGTTTTGCAAGCCTGTATATATCCTTTAGAATTTCATCCTTTTCGGTATTGTCATTTATGGTCTTGATATATATTTCGTTGGTAAGCTCATCGATATTTTCACCACTTCGGCTCTGATTTTTAACCTCTGCATCTGCAAGCTCGATATTGTCTATAAGGCGGTTTACAATTCCGTTTATATATTCATACAAGGTTTCTTCGTGAATTGATTTCGCCGGGCATATCGGATTTGAGCATTTGTAAGCGATGTATGCTCCTTTATCGTGACCTTGCCTTTGTCTTTTGATAGGAAATCCGCATTCAGGACATTCAGCATGAGTTCGTATGAATTTGTCATATTCCATTTTGTCGCTGTCTGTCTTTATATTCTTGGAGAGTCTTATACGGTTTGCCTTGTGATACTGCTTTTCGTCTATGATTGGCGGATATTCATCTGTGCCTGTGTATTTTTCGTTTTCTATCATCCGCTTGACCATATTTTTATTCCATTTTGCAGAATCCTTGTTGTAGTAAATTCCCGACATTTCAAATCTGTCAGCTATCATCTTGTAGGATTTGCCTGCTATGTATAATTCAAAGGCCGATTTCACAAGCAATGCCTCTTGATTTACAATAACGATTTCGGCATTTTGTATTTCATAGCCGAAGGGGATATATCTGTTAGCCATTTTAAGGCACCTCCTGTTTTTCAATCTCAAGCTCAATTCCATTCTTCAGCACGAAGGTGATTTCATCGTCTGTTATGTATAATTTTTGTATATGCCTTTTGAAGCCTTCGGTATCAAAGATACAGATGGAGTCGCTTTTTTCAAGTTCTTTTACAAGTCCTCTTGTATTGGTAACTATTTTACTGTAGCGATTCTCATGCAGGATTTTATTCTTTCTTGCCTTTAGTTCCATCATTCTGCGGTCACATTCGTTTAATTCCTGCATATAGAATGACGGATCGGCAAGGTTGTTATCCTTTAGTCTGTTTATCATCATAACTCTTTCGGATACCTGTGCTATCTGTATGTTGAGTTCGGCGATGACATCCTTTTCAGACTTATTGTTTTTCATTGCCTCAATCTGATTGATAAAGGGGATGAGGATGTGCTTGTAGTTTGCTTTCAGTCTGTTATACATAAGGATGTATGCCTTTTTTATAAGCTCTTCGGTTACGGGCTGGGAATTGCACTTTTCAATGTCAGTATCGTGAGTTCTGCATGTCCACACTCCGTCACCCTTATGCTTATATGGTGTACCACAGTTTTTGCAGTATATCATTCTTGTAAATATTCCGGCATCCCCATAAGTTTTGTGAGTGAATTTTTTCTGCCTTTTTTCAAGGAGAATGTTTGCCATATCGAAAATCTCGGCGGATACTATCGGCTCATTTACATTGTGCAGATAATACATATCAAGCTCGCCTGTGTTTTTGATTTTCTTGAACGGGAATCCGTCTGTGTATGATTTTTGCAAAAGTGCATCGCCCTTGTATCTTACATTGCTTATGATGTAGCTGATAGCAGAGGCTGACCATTTTTCCTTGCCGTTTTTATTCGGTATTTTTAATTCTGTCAGGAGCTTGGCAATTTCGGTTGTGCCTTTTCCTGCGATATATTCTTCGAATATTTTTCTTACTACTTCGGCTTGCTCTTCATTGATGACAAGCTTTTTATCCTTGTAGGTGAAGCCGTAGGGTGCATTTACCTGAATATATGTGCCGTTTCGCATCTTGTTTCTTGTGCCGATTTTAACATTCAGTGATATGGACTGTGATTCTTCCTGTGCAAGTGCCGAACCGACTTTTATTGCGGCTGCATCTGTCGGGGTAGCGGTGTTGAGTCCGCCATCCTCAAATTTTACTGCCACACCAAGCTTGTTAAGCTTTTCTACGGCTCTTATGCAGTCAACGGTGTTTCTTGCAAATCTTGATATGGATTTTACAACGATAAGGTCGAGCTTGCCGTCTTCTGCATCCTGAATCATACGGTTGAAGTCATCACGCTTGTCCTGTCTTGTGCCGGTGATGCCTTCGTCTGCATATATATCTACG
>JAFQHQ010000151.1 GCA_017397885.1 Clostridia bacterium
ACCGTGCGGCCCAGCAGGAAATGCGGGAGGCCGTGGCGGTCAAGACGAATATCGATCATCTGCTCGGCCTGTCGGACGAGCGCAAAAATAAGGAACAGGAGCGATAAGCAACGGTGACGCAGACAACAGACTTTGGGACAACTTGTCCCAAAGTGCCGGGTTTGGGGAGGCTCCCCAACAAGCGTTTTTGCAGCCCCCACGGGATGCAAAAATAGCAAGTGTGGCTACACTTGCCCTGCTTGCCGTTAGTGCGTACCCCGGAAAAGGCGCAAAAAAACGGTGGTTGCGTTTTTACACTTCCACCGTTTCTCTTGCCTTTTTAAGCCCCTCTGCGGTAGCTTCAACAATGGTCAATTCTCGCTCGTCCATTGAGTTCAAAAGTACATCAATGTGTTTTCGGCAGTCGCTTTCGCTGCTCTCATTGGCTGGATAAAAGAACTGATCCACGGAAATCTCCAACAGGGTGACGATTTGATAAAAAGTGTTGAGGCTTGGATGCTGGCCGCGATTTTCTATGTACATGATAGAACGGGGAGTACGATCTACAAGCTGTGCGAGATACTCCTGTGTCCAACCCTTTGCCTCTCTTTTCCGCTTGATCTCCCGACCCAAAGCGTGGAAATCAAGCCGCCTTTCGTCTTGGTACATTTTAATATCACCCCTATATTATTTTACATTTCGGGTGATATCATTTGAACGAAGTACAGTTTTATGTGCTGGTAGTATTTTATTTCACTTCGTGCTACAGAGAATGTGAGATTTAAGTAATACGAATCTTTTTCATATGCTTGCAAAAGTTTTTTAAATATGGTATATTATAAGTATATTAAATAAATTGGTGGTATATCATGGGAAGAGAAAATAAAAAAGTAGCTGTTGCAGCCGTACACAGAGAGCGGATTATGAATGCAGCGGAACAGCTTTTTTCCGAAAAGGGCTACATACAAACGACCATAGAAGATATTTCTAAGCTTTCTGAATATAGCCGTCGGACAATTTACGCTTACTATGAAAGCAAGGACGATATTCTGCATCATATCATTGAGAAGGGCTTGCTTACTCTGAAAAGTGATCTAGAAGAAGCGGTAACTCGCAATAGAGATTTTATGTCGCAGTACCAGGCGATTTGCGACGCTATGAGCAAATATCAGCGGGAATATCCTCATTCTATGGAAAATGTAACTGGGGCAAAAGCGGGGGCCTTCGATCAGTTGGAGCTTCCGGATGCAGTAAAGCGTATCTTAGTTTTGGGAACGGAAATCAATGAGTTGCTTGCAGACTTTATTGAAGTTGGGAAAGCAAAAGGTTTTGTACGGCAAGATGTTGTCCCTATGATGACGGTGTATATTCTGTGGTCAAGCATTACTGCCTTGCTGACACTCACACAAACCAAAGGCCGATTTATTGAAAAACAGTTTTCCATCTCTGAAAAGGAATTTTTGGACTATGGGTTTAAGCAGATCATCAATTCCATTTTAGAGGTGAGAGTTTGAAATGAAGGATTGTAGATGGCTGATATGCCCGGTTTGCGGTGGAAAAACACGCAATCAAGTGCGGGCAGACACAATATTGGTAAACTACCCACTTTTTTGTCCTAAATGCAAACATGAACTACTGATTAATGTAGTAAAAATGAATATATCCATTGTAAGAGAGCCGGACGCAAAGACGCAGAGCCAATGACCCGTTTAAGGTGAATTGTATCTGCGTCTTTCATATTATCAATATCCCGATTTATTCGGGGAACAGGAGGAAAACATGAATAACAAAGCAAGTTTAACAGCACTAATGTCTGCTTTCGGCAGAGCATGGCACACAGAACATGAAGAAAATCCGATTTTTGCTGACTATAAGGCTAAAACATTATTGACCGACGAAGAATACAAAATGATGAGTGCTTATATTCTTAGTGGTATTGATTTCTTCGCTCCAGAAAAAAAGGGGGCTTTCAAAGATGATACCGAAACAATGAGGTATCTGATCAATACGCATATTGCGCCAACGCCGCTTTGCCGTAGTGCCTATTGTGAAGCAGCACTTAAAACAGCAATGCGCACAGGAACAGAGCAATATGTAATTTTGGGTGCAGGATTGGATACATTCGCATTTCGTGAGCCGGAGTTTATGAAGAAATATATGGTTTACGAACTTGATCACCCAAAAACACAAGCGGACAAAATTCAACGTATCGACCGCGCAGGATTAGATGTTCCTGACAATCTCGTTTTTGTAGGAGTGGATTTTACAAAAGATGATTTATGTGAAATGCTTTTAAGTGCAGGATTTGATAAGACGAAAAAGACATTTTTTTCGTGGTTAGGTG
>JAFQHQ010000152.1 GCA_017397885.1 Clostridia bacterium
ATTCGGATTTAGCCTTCGCCGACGTCTGAGTGACGGAGTCGAAGGCGGTCGGACAAAGAAACAGATATTATAGAAATTTCTTTGAAAAGAACTGCGTGATTATAGAAAGTTACTCCAATTGATTTCAACGTAACTCCCCGATAAACTCAAATTTACAGTTCCTCCACACTGCAAATTATTCCGTAATCTGCATAATCAAAAATTCTTGCATCCTTATCGGGATTCACGGCAATAACGGTTTTTGCATTTTCAATGGCGCAGGTATGCTGAACCGCACCCGAAATGCCGATTGCAACATACACCGACGGACTTACGGTTTTTCCTGTGAGTCCTATTTGTTTTTCATAGGGGGCAAGACCCGAGTCAACCATTGTTCTCGATGCTCCGGTTTCGCCGCCGTATTTTTTTGCCAATTGTTCAATTTTGTCTATACACTCTTTTGCACCTTTGCCTATGCCAAAGAGTATGTCTTCCGATTTTTCCTCGCATCTTACGGTAGCCATTTGAGGTTTGGTGAGACATTTTATTTTTGCAGTGATGTTTCCGCCTCTTGCCGGACGGTACATAAAGAGGTTTTCACCGTCTGTTTCAAGATGGGTACAGTCGGCACAAAGTCCGGTTTGCAAAATTGCGGCTGTGATTGGAGCATTTTTTCTGCCCCAAAGGTCAGCATTCCAAAGTATTACATTTGGTTTTTCTTTTTTTGCAAGCTCTGCTATTTCCAAAGGTGACTCTGATGTGATTACAGTAACATTTTCGGCTATTTCCGCAGCTCTTTTTGCAACGGTTTCACCGATTGCCCATACCGATGGCAACAAAACGTCTGATTTCAGAACTTGCTTTTCTTCGCTTTCCTTTGCTTCGACAAGGGATTTTTTTATGGTTGCGTCAAGCTCTGATTTGTCAATAAATTTGCATTTTCTCATTCCGCGCTGACTTTCAAAGGTTTTCATAACCCTTGTGGGAGAACCTTTGAGCCCGCATCTTTCAATGTCTGCACCAATGTCGTCTGATGTCAGAATTTCCACATCCTTCGCTTTTGAACGGATTGACGGGAAACGGAGTGTGTTAATACGCTCTATTGTCATAACGCAGGGGAGAGTTACTTCTTCATTTCCGAATCGAGTTTTGCATTTATCTGCGGCGTATTCTGTTACGTTTGTAACGAGAGAGTATCCAAGCATTTGCGAAAGCCCCGGACCAACCTGGGCTGTGTCGCCGTCAATGGATTGTCTTCCGCAAAGCACAAGGTCGGGATTCTCTTTTTTTATAAAGCAGGAGAGGGCATATGATGTTGCCAGGGTGTCTGCTCCCGCAAAACGTGAATCGCAAAGCATCACAAGACGGTTAACGTCAAGACGTGAAAGCCTTTTCATTTCGTCAAGGGCACTTTCGGGTCCCATGGTAAGAACGGTAATGTCTGCATCGGGAGTGGAGAGTGCACACTCCAAAGCACACGCATCAAAGGGGTTTAGCTCTCCCTGAAATATTTTTACACATACTATAATTTTCATTTAAATGTCCTCTTTTGATTTTAATTAAAACATATTTTCAATGTATTTCAATTATACATTAACAGAAAATATTAGTCAAGTTTTGGGAAGTTAAAAAAGCCCAAAACTTATAGTATATTGAGCGGAAAATTCTTTTTGTATGACAATGGTGTATAGCCGGTTCTTTTTTTGAATGTTCGTATAAAAAAGTTGTAATCGTTAAATCCCACCTTGTCACATACCTCCGAAACCGGCATTTGTGTTGTGGTAAGGTAATACTTTGCTTTGTCAATTCTTTTTTCGATGATATAATCTTTAATTGATGTTTTAAAAAACTTATGAGAAATTTCATAAAGGGCGGTTATTGTTATCTGAAACTTATTGCATAATTCCTCAATTGACAGCTTGGATGTGAGATTTTTCATAATATACATTTCAATTTCATCTGCAAGCTTGTTTTCCTGGGGTTTAATTGCAGAGCTTGTATAAAAATAGGGAATACACATTTTAAAAAGAGCGGATATTGCATCTATTTTCTGACGGTTCAGTGTTGGCAGTGATTTGTAGTGCTTGTCAATGGTTTTTTCGTCCACGTTGTATTTTTTGCATTCTTTTTTTACCTTGTCAATGTTTGATAAGCTCTGTTCTTTGTCTTTAATTTGACCAAACATTATGTAGGCTATAAGTTCATCGTTATGATAGATTGGAACAACCGTGTCCACCAAGCCTGCATGGCACGAAAAGGTATATGCATTTTTTGTTGTTGCCGCTTTTTTTAATGCACAAATATCTGATTCAAGACATTTTTTCTTGCCTTCTTCATTGGATTTTATTTTTGCACAAATTGGCGCCATCGGATTGGGATAGAAGGTTATCTGATTAAAATCCGAATCCCAGACACTCATTGTAACCCTGGATATTGTATAAAATTCTTTAAGCATTTCGTTGATTTTTTCTTTGTCAAATTTGTATGTCAAAATCATCACCGCCTTAAATATATTATATATTTTGCAAGTCCAAAAAACAATACTTTTTTAAAATATTTTTAAGAAAGTGCTTATTTTTGACATAAAACTTACTATACGATAAAAAAGCGGAGATATATAATTGAACAAAAGGAGGTATTTATATGGAAAAATCAAAAATAACATTTGCTCTTTATTTTGGTAACAGAGGTTTCTTTCCCGGAGAAGTTATTGCCGATGCACGCAAAGAAATGATTGAAGCAGTGACCGCAAACGGTTTTGATTATATCTGTATGGATGAAAGCTTAACCGGGTACGGGGCTGTGGAAACACGAAAAGAAGGGCAACAGTACGCCGTATTTTTAGAAGAAAATAAAGGGAAGTTTGACGGAATCATTTTGTGTATGCCCAACTTTTCCGATGAAAACGGTGCGGCAGAAGCGTTTAAGAACGTGAATGTGCCTATTCTTGTTCAGGCGTATCCCGAGAAAATAGGGAAAATGGATTTTTCTCAAAGAAGAGATGCGCTGTGTGGCAAGTTTGCCATGTGCAACGTGCTCCGACAGTGCAAAGTCAAGTTCACTCTCACGTCGAAAATGGCAGTACATCCTCTTGCTCCCGAGTTTACCCGTGACCTTCAAAAATTTGGTGCTGTATGCAGAATTGTCAGAGGAATGAAAAACTTTAACATCGGTGCAATCGGTGCAAGAACAACTGCATTTAAAACCGTGAGAACCGACGAGGTTGCTCTTCAAAATGCACATATAAACCTCGAAACCATAGACCTTGCATATGTATTTGACCTTATGAATAATGCCGATTCAAAACTGCTTTGTGATAAAAAGGAATATTATTCTCAAATAACCTCATTTGCAGATTATCCTGATGAGAAATTAGAAAACATTGCCCGTCTTGGGGTGGCAATTGACAAATTGATTGAGGAATATGATTTGAAAGCAATTGCCGTAAGGTGCTGGGATGAATTTGTAACACAATACAAAATTGCACCGTGTCTTGTGCTCAGCGACCTTAACGAAAGAGGAATTCCGGCGGCGTGTGAGCTTGATGTTAACAATGCAATTATGATGTATGCTTTGTGTCTTGCCTCCGACAAACCTGTAATGCTTTTAGATGTCAACAATAACTACGGTGATGACCCTTGCAAAAATATAATGTTCCATTGCAGTGCTGTTCCGGCTTCGTTTTTTGATGGTAAAACTTCCGTGTCGGAACACCTTATGTTCAAAAAATCCTACGGTGAGGGAACCGGTGTCGGGATTGTAAACGGCAAGATTAAAACCGGAAAAGTGACCGTGGGCTCGATTAAAACAGAAAACGGTATTGTGCACGGGTTTGCAACTTGCGGAAAGCTTACTGACGATGAATTTGATAAAGAGTTTTTCGGTTGCGGTGTTGTTTATGAAAACCCGAATCTGGAAGATATATTTAAATTTATGTGTGAAAACGGTTATAAGCACCATGTAGCCATCGCACAGGGAGAATATGCTGACTCTGTAGGCGAGGCACTCGGAAAGTATTTGGACTATAAAATAGATTTATTATAATATTGTGAGGGATAATTATGAATAAGCTTGGTATATTTATGAATTTCTGGGAAAAGAACTGGGATGCGGATCATGCAAAGTACATAAGGAAGGCCGCCCAAATCGGCTTTGATGTTCTTGAATTTCAAGCGCAGCCATTGCTTGAAATGACCGATGAAAAAATACGTTCTCTTAAGGCTCTTGCCGATGACGTGGGAATAGAACTCACCTATAGTCTCGGTCTCGACAGAGCCTATGATGTATCATCACTTGATGAAAACATCAGAAAAGGCGGAGTAAAATATTTGCAGGACATCATAAGAAAAATGCACATAGGCGGTGGTACTCTCCTTAGTGGTGTAAGCTATGCCGGATGGGGAACTCCCGATAATTTCGCCGGCGACAAACGCCCTTACTTAGAGCAAAGTATAAAGAGTATGCGCGAAATTATTAAGGTTGCCGAGGAATGTGGCGTTACCTATTGTGTAGAAGCGGTAAACCGATTTGAGACCTGCCTCATAAACACTGCCCGTGAAGCTCTGGACTATGCATCGGAAATTGACAGCCCAAACATTGGCGTGCTTCTCGATACCTACCATATGAATATTGAAGAAAACAGCATCGGTGATGCAATCCGTCTTGCGGGAGACAGACTCACAAGCTTTCACACGGGTGAAAACAACCGCACAGCACCCGGCAGAGGTCACCTTGACTGGGATGAAATTTTCGGAGCACTTGCAGACATCGGCTACAGTGGCAGAATTGTGTCTGAACCTTTTGTTATGGCAGGCGGTGAAGTCGGAAGAGACATTCACGTTTATCGTGATCTGATTGCAGATCCCACTGAAGAAAAAATTGATGAAGAAGCAAAATATCTTTTGAATTTTGAAAAGGAAATGATACAAAAGTACAGTAAATAATATCGAAACATTAGAAAAGCCGAACTTGAAAGTTGTATGATTTATGATATAATGCTATATGGAGGCGATTGTATGTCAGAACTCAAAAAAATATATCTTATGTATCCCAAAAAGAAAGGCACGGTTGCACCCGAGATTTACGGTCATTTTGCCGAGCATATCGGCGGTGTTATTTATGACGGAATATGGGTGGGAAAAGATTCGGATATTCCAAACATAAAAGGTTTCAGAAAAGAAATCATAGACAAACTCAAAAATATTAAGGCTCCTGTTATCCGTTGGCCCGGCGGTTGCTATGCTGAAATTTATGACTGGCGTGACGGAATTGGCGAAGAACGCCCCACAAGAATTAATTTCTGGAACTTTTATGACGAAAAAAATGAGCCCAATGAAGTCGGCACTCACGAATTTATGGATTTTTGTGAGGCAGTGGGTGCAAAGCCCTATTTTGCGGCAAATATGTCCACAACCACACCTCTTCACATAAGAAACTGGATGGATTACTGCATGTCGCCAAAGGGAAGTACAACCCTTGCAAAAGAACGTGAGAAAAACGGTCACCCCGAACCCTTTGACATACCCTTTTGGGGAATTGGCAACGAAAACTGGGGCTGTGGTGGAAATATGAACCCCGACTACTATGCAAATGAATATCGCAAATATGCCACTACAATGCACTACACCTTCAGAAACAAGCACCTTGCAAAGGAAAATCCTATGGAGTTTTATGCCTGCGGAGAGGACGCTTTCGACTTTAACTGGACTGACGGCGTTATGCGAAACCTCAAAGATTCATTGAAGCTTGTTAACGGTTTTTGTATGCACTATTATTGCAATATTTTCGAAAGTCCGTATGATTATACTGACAAGCAGTGGGATGAAATGATGGAAAAAGCGTCAAAAATGGAAGACATTATAAAACGCAACTGGAACATTATATGTGCATACGGAATGGAAGAACAGGCAAAGCTTATTGTTGATGAGTGGGGATGCTGGTATCCGGGAGGCTACGGACCAAGCAAGGGGGCAAATCTTTTTGAACAACAAAGTACAATCCGTGATGCGGTTGTGACAGCCCTTACTCTGAACATTTTCAATAACAACTGTGATAAGGTGCGTATGGCAAATGTGGCTCAGGTTGCAAACTGCATCCATTCCCTGTTTCTGGCAAGTGAAGATAAATGTATCACAACTCCCATCTACCATGTTTTTGATATGTATAAGGAGCATCAGGGAGCTGATGCAATTGAAACCTTTGTGACAGATAACACGGAAAGAGCATCGTCTGTTTCCGTATCTGCATCGGTTAAAAACGGCAAAACACTTGTAACCGTTGCAAATCTTTCGTGCAAGGAAGATTTTGAGATTTCCCTTGAAGCAATCGGTACGGAAAAAGAGCAGAACGCCAAAGCAACACTTCTTTCATCGGACAATCTTTTAAAATGTAATACCTTTGAAGAACCCGATGCTGTTGTGCCAAGGAGCTTTGAGGTTGACATTTCAAAGCATTTCACCATACCGAAAGCATCTGTACTTTCTGTTGAATTTTGAAAATGAAAGGATTTTTATATATGCAAGCAAAATACCCTAAAGTAGGAAGTGTTAAAATACACGACAAATTCTGGTCCGAATATATAGAAAACATTCGAAAAATTACACTTCCCTATGTTTTTGGCAAAATGGAAGAAACCGACTATCTCACAAATTTTTATTCAGTAATAAATAAAGACGGCGAAAAGCATATCGGCAATTCATTTTCCGACGGTTTGCTTTTTGAGGCTCTGCGTGGTGCTTGCGATTTTCTTGCACAAAAGGACGATGTTATTCTTGAGGCTTATGTGGATAAAATAATTGACATTGCCTCAAAAGCACAGTCGGAAGACGGATTTTTGTGTACACACACAACGCAAAACTGCCCTGACAAGCGTTGGGGTGATAATGACGGAGATATTGCTGTTCAGCATGATTTATATAATCACGGTTGCCTTATTGAAGCTGCAATCAGTCATTATAACGCTACAGGGAAAACAAGTCTTTTAAAGGTTGCGGTAAAGGCTGCCAATCTCATTGTAAATACCATGGGCAAGGCACCAAAAAAGAATATTGTTCCCGGGCATTCTTTGCCCGAGGAAGCCTTTGTCAAATTATACCGTCTTTTCCGTGACGATGAAGCATTAAAGGAGTTTGCATTGCTAAACAATGTTAACTGCAATGCTTATCTTGATATGGCAGAGTTCTGGTATGATGCAAGAGGTAACCACGAGGGACGCTATCTGTGCAAGGTTTTTCCGCCAAGCTACAGTCAGGATCACGAAACCTTTTCAAAACAGACCGAAGCGGTTGGTCATTCGGTTCGTGCAATGCTTTGCTATCTTGGTGCGACGGCTGTTGCCCGTGAAAAAAACAGAGAAGATTTCTTCGAGGTTTTAAACACTCTTTGGGACAGTGTGGTTTACAAAAAACTGCACATAAGCGGCGGCATCGGTGCAAGACACGATATTGAAGGCTTTGATGTTGACTATAATCTTCCCAACAAAGCCTATCTTGAAACCTGCGCTGCAATCGGGCTTGGTTTCTGGAATGCAGAAATGAATCTTGTGTATAATGATTCAAAATATTTTGATTGCTTTGAACGGTCGCTTTATAACAATATTCTGTCTGCTGTGGGCAGTGATTTTTGTCATTTCTTTTATCAGAACCCTCTCGAAAGTGACGGAACACTCAGACGTTGGGAATGGCACGGGGTTCCGTGTTGCCCGCCCATGCTCCTCAAAATGTTTTCATCACTTGGAAGCTACATATATTCATATGATGAAAATTCGCTTAATGTAAATATGTTTATTGCAAGCAGTTTTGAAAATGAACTTTTTTCTGTCACACAGTCCGGCAATGATATCATGGTGGATTCAAAGGGCAAAAAAATGACACTCAGAATCCGTATTCCGGAATATGTTGATGATTTTACGATGAGTCTTGGCGGAAATAAAACCGAATACTCCGTTGAAAAAGGATATGCGGTAATAGAGCGTATTTGGGATGGGGACTCTGTTTTGTCATTAAGCTATAACATGAACATCCGCAGAATATATGCCAATTCGAAGGTTTCGGAAAATATCGGAAAGGTTGCGGTTTCCTACGGTCCGTATATTATGTGCGCAGAGGGGATTGATAACGGTGGAAATGTAGACATCGAAATTTCTGAAAAGCCTTGCTTTACCAAATCCGGTGAGTCTATTTGCGGAAAAGCTTCGGACGGTTCAGACTTTTGTCTCATACCTTACTATAAATGGTGCAACCGTGCAAAATGCAATGATGATGCAAAAATGTTCGTATGGCTAAGACAGGAGAATATGAAGAACTCTGAAATTCTTGCCGAAGAAATTGGCGGTAAGCTGTATAATGATTATAAATAAAATTTAACCTGTAAACGAAAAAGCAAGGGTGTAAATTGCCCTTGCTTTTGTGTTTGCAAAAATTGTACTTTATTATTTGTGGCAAAAATTTTACTCTGTGCATTCAATCGTATGAACTGCACTATAGATTTCGCCGGGATTGAGGTTTATTATACCTTTCTTCTTTCTGTATGCTTCATATGCTTCTGCAACTTCTCCATATAACAGACAAAATTCTTTATTAACATCTGTTACGTTAAATCCTTTATCGATCTTATTTTTGTATACTACCTTTTGCATTTCTTTTAAATCCATATTATCCTCCGCAAATTCCTGTTTGAATTTACATTCTTTACCTATCATCAAGAAAAAGTTGTCAACTTAAGAAATAAATTTGAGTTTGTCGGGCTGTTTGAAAAATAATAATGAAAATCAACCATGGGGCATTTCCTGAAAACACATACGAACTTTCGTAAGCGAATTCCGAAAATTTAATGTCCCACACGAATCGCTCCGCACCGCATCAACCAGATGCGTGCTCGCTAATTTTGGCTATTTAAGGAAACTGATTTACGCCAAAATTTTCGGCGTGACATCAAATTTTCGAAACCGTTCGTATGACTGTTTTCTGAAAA
>JAFQHQ010000153.1 GCA_017397885.1 Clostridia bacterium
AGTGAGCGTAGCGAAACTGACTGAGGGGTATTGCTGAAAGCGTTGATACTTCTGCGTTTCGTACCCCTCCGTCTTTGCCTAACGGCAAATCCACCTCCCCTTAGGCAGGGGCGGCTTTCGCTTCAGCCTCGTTTGCGAACATCCCTACAAACTCCAATTCATCTCAAACCAATTATATCACATTGTTTCCTCTTTTTAAAGTATTATTTTAAAATATTATTTTTATATTGAAATAATTGATTTATGTGATATAATCTATTTATAAAACAAGAAAGGTCTGATAAAATGCTTCCCGAAAAATTTGTCTGTGCATCAAGTGAATGTGCATCATACACTAATCCCGTTGCAGCTCCCCTTTTCAGAAAAAGTTTCACTGTCGAAGCTGCAAAGAAGGCAACCCTCACAATCGGATGCACCGGATTTTATGATTTATATTTAAACGGCGAGAAAATCACCGACGGCTATCTTGCACCCCATATTTCCAATCCCGAAGAGGTGATATTCTACAATCAATATGATTTGACAGAAAAGCTTGCCCAGGGCGAAAATGTTATTTGCGTAAATTTAGGAAACGGCTATGCCGATCCCATAGGCGGAGCTGTGTGGGAACACGGCAGAAATCATAAAAAAGCGCCTGCCTTTGCCTTGAAATTCAGTTGCGGTGACCTGAACTTCGAATCTTGTGATATGCTCTGGAATCCCTCTCACATTCTTTTTGACGATTACCGATGCGGAAGCTACTGTGATATGACACTTTTCAAAAAAGAATGGTATCTTCCGGGCTATCATGACTCCGAATGGAACAAACCCACCGACTGCGACTATTCCGGGTCGGTCAAAAAGTTGAGACAGTGCGAAAGCGTTAACGAAACAAGAAGAATCAAACCTGTCGAATTTTATCCGGGTGTTTTGCGTGATTACCGTATGAGAGACGGTTTTAGTGTAAATCACTATCACGGCGACACAATAATGGGAATAACACCCACAAAGGGCGGTTATATATATGACTTTGGCGAAAACTGTGCCGGTGTTCCTTGTCTTAAAATAAAAGGCAGCAGGGGACAGAAGATTCAGATGCAGTTTTCGGAGCTTCTTTTTGAGGGCTTTGTTGACTATATCAATGTGGATGTTTATCCCGACGGATGCTGTCAGAAGGATGTTTATGTGTGCTCCGGTGAGGGCATTGAAGAATACATTCCTCCTTTCACCTATCACGGCTTCAGATATTGCTATATCCACGGTATAACTGAAGACCAGGCAACAGAAGACCTTCTCACATATGTTGTTTTACATAATGACGTTGAAAAGAAAACAACTTTCAAATGCTCTGATGAGGTTTCAAACAAGATTTTTGATGCCTGCATAAGAAGCGATTTGTCAAATCTTTTCTACATAATCACCGATTGTCCCGGTCGTGAGAAAAACGGCTGGACAGGTGATGCCGGGGTTTCCGCAAAGCACTATATGCTTCACTACGCCACCGAAAAAGTCTTTTCCGACTGGATGGTGTGTATCAGAGAGGCGGTTGCAGACAGTGGTGCAATGCCACTTTTTGTTCCCTCGCCCGGAGACCTTTGGGATTGTGTTGTGTGGGACAGTGCTCTTTATGCACTTCCTTTTTATGCATACCGCTATGCCGGTGACAAACAAATTATCATCGATAACGCAGAAGCAATGATGAAAAATCTTAAACATCATATTTCAATTTTGGATGAACGTGGTCTTTCGGATTCCGGTCTCGGTGACTGGCTCCCGGTTGATTCGGAGGCGGATGATTATGCATCGCCCCTTGGTTTTTGTGCCTCATGCACATTGCTTATGTGCCTTAAAATGTCCATGACAATGTTTGATGCCGTGGGAATGAGAGAAAACAGCGAATTTTGCAAAGTTAACTACGATAAACTCCGAATTTCAATCCGCAACGAATATAACGACAACGGCGTAATCACAAAGGGCAAAACTCTGAAATTTGTCAAACCCACCTACCGCATTTGTCAGACGTCTCAGGCTCTCGGTCTTTACTCGGGAATTTTCGATGAAAATGAAGAAAAGAACGCAGTGGATACCCTTGTTGAACTCATCAAAAAAAATAATGGCTCTTTTGACTGCGGTTTCCTTGGTCTCAGAGTGATTTTTCAGATGCTTTCAAAATACGGATATTCTGACCTTGCCTACAATATGATTACCAAACCCACACATCCTTCTTATGCCAATATGATATACAGGGGAGAGACAAGCGTGTGGGAAAGATTTCAGCCTCCCGGAAAACGAATCGGTTCTCACAATCATCATTTTATGGGTGATGTTTCTGCATGGTACATGGAAACGGTTGCAGGAATTATTGTGAATCCCCGGTGTGATAACCCCGATAAGATTGTGATAAATCCTCATTTTATCGAAGCACTTGAAAATGCCCGGGGTTCTTATGTAAATAAAAACGGCTCTGTGGACGTAAGCTGGACAAGAAAGAACGGCAAAACAGAAGTTGTAATTGATGTAAAAGGCGACCTTGATATTGAGCTTGACGATAATCTTAAGTCGGAAAATTGCATTGTTTCTTTTGACAAAAAATAAAGTTGTATTAATGAAAGCAGTGTGATCACGCTTTTTGGCGAAAAAATTAACAAAAATATACGTTGCTATTGTAAAATGAAAAAATGTGTAGTATAATGTATTCTGTATGTTAATGTTTTATAATTTTTTTATATTTATATTGGAGGTATTCAAATGAGCACATTCTTAGACACAATCAAAGCACGTGCAAAACAGGATAAGAAGACAATTGTTCTTCCCGAATCCATGGACAGAAGAACCTTTGAAGCAGCTGAAACTGTTCTCAAGGAAGACATTGCCAACATTATCATCATCGGTACTCCCGAAGAAGTTGCCGAAAACAGTAAAGGTCTCGACATTTCCAAAGCAACAATCATCGACCCCTTTACATATGAAAAAACCGAAGACTACATCAACCTTTTTGTTGAACTCAGAAAGGCTAAAGGTCTTACCTATGAAGAAGCTAAAAAACAGGCTCTCGAAGACTATATGTACTATGCTTGCCTCATGGTTAAAGCAGGCGATGCAGACGGCGTTGTTTCCGGTGCTTGCCATTCAACTGCAAACACTCTTCGTCCCAGCCTTCAGATTGTTAAAACAAAACCCGGTGTTAAACTTGTTTCCGCATTCTTTGTAATGGTTGTTCCCAACTGTGAATACGGTGCAAACGGCACATTCATTTTTGCAGACTCCGGTCTTGAACAGAATCCCGATCCCGAAAAGCTTGCCGCAATTGCCGCTTGCTCTGCAGAATCCTTCGAACTTCTTGCTCAGGAAGAAGCTATCGTTGCAATGCTTTCACACTCCACCAAGGGCAGTGCAAAACACTCAGATGTTGACAAGGTTGTTGAAGCAACAAAAATCTGCAAAGAAACCTTCCCCGGCATCAAAGTTGACGGCGAACTTCAGCTCGATGCCGCAATCGTTCCCGAAATCGGTTCTTCAAAAGCTCCCGATTCCGAAGTTGCAGGCAAAGCAAACGTTCTTGTATTCCCCGACCTCGATGCAGGTAACATCGGCTACAAACTCGTTCAGAGACTTGCAAAAGCTGAAGCTTACGGACCTATCACTCAGGGTATCGCAATGCCCATCAACGACCTTTCCAGAGGTTGCTCTGCAGATGACATCGTTGGTGTTGTTGCAATCACTTGTGTACAGGCTCAGGCAAAATAATTATAATATAATTTAATTTATAAAGGCGGTATAGAAATGAATATTTTGGTTATTAACGCAGGAAGCTCTTCTCTCAAATATCAGTTCATCAAAATCGAAGAAGAAAAAGTTCTTGCAAAAGGTCTTTGCGAAAGAATCGGTATCGAAGGTTCAAAGCTTACTCTCAAAGTTCCCGGCAAAGACGATTATGTTGTTGAAAAACACATGGACGACCACTCTGTTGCAATCTCCATGGTTATCGATGCTCTCACCGACAAAGAACACGGCGTTATCGCAGATATGAAAGAAATCGACGCTGTTGGTCACCGTGTTGTACACGGCGGCGAAATCTTTGCTTGCTCCGTTGTTATTGACGAAAAGGTTAAAGAAGCACTTCACGTTTGCTCCGACCTTGCTCCTCTTCACAACCCTGCAAACATCATCGGAATCGAAGCTTGCGAAAAAGCTATGCCCGGTGTTCCCCAGGTTGGTGTGTTCGACACAGCTTTCCATCAGACAATGCCCAAGAAGGCATATATGTATGCTCTTCCTTATGAGCTCTACACCAAGCACAAAATCAGAAGATACGGCTTCCACGGCACAAGCCACAGATTCGTATCCGAAAGAGCTGCTGCAATGCTCGGCAAACCCCTCGAAGAACTCAAAATCATCACCTGCCACCTTGGTAACGGTTCTTCCATCGCTGCTGTTGACTGCGGTAAATCCGTAGACACAAGCATGGGCTTCACACCTCTTGCAGGCGTACCCATGGGCACACGCTCCGGTGACATCGATCCCGCAATCGTAACCTTCCTTATGGAAAAAGAAAACCTTTCCGCTAAAGAAGTTAACGACCTTATGAACAAACAGTCCGGTGTGTTTGGTATTTCCGAACTCAGCTCCGACTTCAGAGACCTTGAAGGTTCAAAAGATACAAACGAAAAGAGCGCACTTGCTCTCGAAATGTTTGCATATGGCGTAACAAAATACATCGGTGCTTATGCTGCTGCCATGGGCGGTGTTGATGCAATCGTATTCACCGCAGGTGTTGGTGAAAACACAGCTCTCACAAGAGGTCAGATTGTTGAAAAACTCGGCTTCATGGGCATCAAAATTGACCCCGAACTCAACAAAATCAGAGGCGAAGAAAAAGACATCTCCGCTCCCGATGCAACTGTAAGAACCCTTGTTATTCCCACAAACGAAGAACTTATGATTGCAAAAGATACTGCAATGCTCGTAAAATAATTAGAATAACAATAAAAATGACCGCCGAAGATTGTGATAATCTTCGGCGGTTTTTTTGCGTCTTTAGACGTGGAAATAAACCTTCGATTTTTTGTTTGGAGAATATTGATGATCAAATTGTAACAATAATGGTCGAAACTGGATGAAATTGCTTTTGTTTTTATTATACTTTGGCAATACTAAGTGTATATTAGAGTAAAACTTTAAAAATGGAGCAATATAGTCCAAAAAACAATCAATATACTTATTGAAAGGATGTGGAGATAAGTTGTAATATTATAATTGTAAATATATAGTATGAAATGATCGGATTTACGAAAGGATAATTATACAAAGGAAGTGATGTGTATGAGGGCATACTCAGAATATGAAAATGTGGTTTTTAGTGATGAAAAATTCCCGATGGTTGTGTACCCGTACAGAGATTCTTTTGTTCCTGACGAAAATATGTCTGAAGTGAGATTTTTTCATGAACAGATAGAAATTAAGTATTTTGTTCAAGGTACATCCACAATAATCGTTGGTGATGAGATGGTAGAAGCTTCGAAAGGTGATATTGTTTTTATAAATCCTTATGAGTTTCATTATACGGTAGTAAACTCCGGAGGCAATTATCACTTAATAATGATAGATCTCAAGTTTTTTAATGTTTCTCAAATTGAATACATCGACCTTAAGCGGATTTTCATAACCGAAAGGAGTGCATTTTTACACCACATACGAAATGACGAAAGACTGTGTAACATAATTCAAACAATCATTAGTGAATATACAGAAAAAAAGGAAAATTATATGGAGGTGTTGCGCTGTCTTGTTTTTGAGTTCTTTGTGTTGCTTGGAAGGTCTTATGTTGATTCTGAGAATGCCACTGTGGTGCGTGGGGAACGGTTCAGGCAAAATGTGCTCATAGAACCTGCCATAAGAAAAATTATGTCCGAATATGCAGAGAATATCACTTTGGCAGAACTTGCGAAGCTTTGCGGTATGTGTAAATATCATTTTTGCAGAATGTTTAAAGAAGGAACAGGAATGACTCCTATGGAGTATCTTATGGAATACCGCATAAAGAATGCGGATATTCAACTGAAGACAACCGAAAAAAGCATTTCTGATATCGCTTATGAATGCGGTTTTGGAGATTCGGCTTATTTTAGCAGATGTTACAAAAAGAGAAGGGGCATAACTCCTTCGGCTGCCAGAAGAAATATGATAAAGTAATAATGGTTGATTAAAAAGAGGTGTCGAAATATATGAGAAGAAAAATTTTGTGTTTTTTAATTTGCGGTTTAATGTTTATCTCTTTTATGCAGAATGCTTTTGCTCAATATGATGAATATAACAAAGAAATTGAAATAACTTACGAATTGTTTGAAGATTTCAATGCACTTGAAAATGGTGGTGTATCGTCTAAGTTTGTGTTTGCGGCAAAGCAGAATGTGGTTTCTGCTGTTAACTTCCCCTCGGAAGAAGACAAGAGCCTTCGTTTCAAGATAAATACAACATCAGATTCACACATAGACGCAAACCTTTCATCTCTTGTAGGTAAAGTGGTTGTCGATTTTGATGTAATGTTTGAAAGCGTGGCAGATGCTCAGTTTTCACTGTACACGAAAAATGCGAATATGCTCGAATCGGAGCTTATGCGGTTTGACAAAGATTTAAGCCTGAAGCTTTCTGACGGCACGGTTATAACCAATCTTATTCCGCAGAAATTTTACAATATATCTTTGGTAATTTCAACCGAAGAACCTTCCATGGATATATACATAAATCACAAGAAAAAAGCATCAGATGCATATGTTAATCCTCGTGTGAAAGAGGGAATCTATCTGTTGCGTTACCATTGTCTTGGCGTTGGAGAAGGAGAAAAACCCACAATATATCTGGATAATGTTGCAGTATATAAAAGTGAATTTCCCGTTTTCAAACTTATAGAAATGGGTTATACAATTAAGGAGAATACCATGACTGATGCATCAGGCATAGCAACTGCCAAAGAAGTGAAGTCTTATATGGAAAATTCAGTTGCATTTTATGTCGGCAAGGCAAAAATGTATTCCAAAGGCAAGGTTAAAAATATAGATTCAATTCCCCTGATAGTGAATGACCGCACTCATGTACCCGTGAGAGCTGTTGTCGACGGGTTTGGTGCAGAGATTTTATGGGATGATAAAGCACAGAGAATAACCATTACATATGAAGATAAGATAATTATTATGACAGTGGGAGACGCCACCATCACGATAAACGGCACAAAAACAGAGATGGACAGTGCTCCGTTTATTTATGAGTCCAGAACCTATCTTCCTTTAAGGGCTCTTTGCGAGGCTATAGGCAAATATGCGACCTATGATGATTCAGGGCTTATTGTTTTATCCGACAAAGAAGAATTTTTTGACTACAGAAAAGACCTTGGCATTTTTCGCAAACTTGCAGGTGATCTGGCGTTTGAAGATTACGATGTCAGTACCTTGTTAAATGTTGGTTCTCATCCGAGACTTTTTGCAACAAGTGCAGATATCAAAAATCTCAAACAAAAAATAAGCAGTGATACCAATATGTCAAAATGGTATGAAGATGTTAAAGCTAATGCAGATAAATATCTTAATATGGAATGTGTTACATATCAGATTCCCGATGGTATAAGACTTCTTGAGGTTTCACGTGAGGCTCAAAGAAGAATAGAAAATTTATCTTTTGTATATCAGATATCAGGGGACATTAAATATGCTCAAAGAGCATTAAAAGAAATGCTCGCAGTATCAAACTTCAAGGATTGGAATCCCTATCATTTTCTTGATACTGCTGAAATGATGGCAGGGGTCGCGTTTGGGTATGACTGGATATATGACACAATGAGTATCAAAGATAAAACTGTTGTGGAGAAAGCCATCCTTGAAAAAGGTATTAAACAGGTTCTCGAAGACTATGAAGATGTAAAGACAAGAAACAGAAGTTACAAATGGGCTCAGTCAAACATCGGAGATAACTGGAATGTTGTATGTAATTCGGGTGCACTGCAGGCGGCAATAGCCGTTGCAGATGTATATCCGGATGATACGAAAAAAGTGTTTGAATATGGCTTAGAATTACTAAAAAAAGCAGTTTTGCTCTATGGCCCCGACGGAGCATGGTATGAAGGTCCCGGTTATTGGGAATATACTACGAGTTATTTTTGTAATCTGATGGCATCTCTTGAGAGCGCTTACGGCACAACATTTGGATTTATGGATATTCCCGGTATTAAGGAAACAGGATTCTATGTTACCGCTCTTACAGGCTCAGATAGCGTGTTTAACTTCCACGATGTTGGTGAAGCACCCGTAATCTCTTCAACACAATTTTTTCTTTCGTCTCACACTGATAACGCAGCTCTTACCGGAGTCAGACTGAACGATATGGAACGTCTGGACGTGGCAGGGAGCATGAGAGATCTTTTGTGGTATGAACCGCAATATAGCAATGCTGATGTGAGTATTCCTCTTGATTTCTATTTCAAAGATACAGAGGTTGCTACAATGCGTAGCGACTGGAACAGTGCTAATGCAGTGTTTGCGGGAATTCATGCAGGTAACACAAATGTGTACCATGGTCATATGGATAGCGGTTCCGTTGTTGTAGATGGCTATGGTTCAAGATTTATATCCGATCTGGGTAAAGAGGATTACAATCTTGCCGGAGGTCAGTGGGATAAATATCGTCATCGTGCTGAAGGTCACAATACCTTGGTTATTAATCCGGGTCTTGATGGTGGTCAGAATGTTGGTGGTCAGACAAGAATCGATCGCTTTGAAACTAATTCTTCAAGTGCAATTGCAGTTATTGATATGACGAGTATGTACTCTTCAAATGCCCATTCGGTTAAGCGAGGTATAAAGTTTACTGACAATCGAAAAGCTTTTATTTTGCAGGACGAAATTGAAAATAAAGAACCATATGATGTTTGGTGGGCAATTCACACAAAATATACTCCCGAACTTTCGTCAGACTGTAAAAGTGTTATCATTCATGGTGACAACCGCAATATGAAACTTACAATTATCGGAAATGAAGAAGCTAAATTTTCTGTTCTGGAAGCTTCGCCGCTACCTACATCTCCGGTTGTTGCAGGTCAGTCAACAAATCTTATGTACAAAAAAGTTGCAATAAATTTGAAAGATGTAACAACCACCACAATTTGTGTTGGAATGGAATTCCTCACACCTCTTGAAGAAGGTAAGGTGTATTCCGGAGAAGTTGAGCCAATTGACAACTGGACTCTTGATGAAGAAATAATCGATGAACAAAAACCAAAACTTTCATCGCTGTGCATCAATGGAACTGAGGTTGAAGGCTTTGATCCCGAAGTACTTTCGTATAGCTATGTAATGTCATTTGAGGAAGAAATGCCAAAAGTAACCGCAGAAGGTAACGGCATCATCGAAATTGAAAGCACAGATAGCGTTCCGGGTCATTTTGTAATAACGATTAAATCTAAATCAAATGAGAATATAAAAGAATCATATACAATTTCTCTCAAGAGAAAATTCGCCTCCGCACCGCCAAAATGCTATGGAAAACATGAGGTGGTATCCGTGGAAGCAAGTGCCGTTCCGCAGCCCGAGAATTCGCCCGGAAACACTCTTGACGGAAGTCTTGACACACGTTGGTCTGCAAACGGGAATGCTTCGATTACATATGACCTTGGAGAAATGAAAAACATCAGATATGTGGGACTTGCAATTTATCAGGATGCAAATCTTGACGGAAGAATGCAGTTCTTTGATGTATTGGTGTCGGAAGACGGCAAAGAATATACAAAGATATACTCCGGAAATTCAAGTGGCGGAACTTTGGAACAAGAAGTGTTTGAGATCCCCGAAAGCCATGCAAGATATGTTCAGATTTATTGCAAAGGCACATCGGTAGGAACCTGGAACTCCATAACAGAGTGCAATATATACGGAAGGTAGGGTACGTTGTCTATGAAAAAAACAAAAATATTTTCTATAATAACAGCTCTTGTTTTGACGGTTTTCGTTTCGACAAATGTGTATGCTTACCACGATGTGATAGAGTTTGAAACCTTTGAATCCTATGGCAACAAAATCAGTGGTTCATGGAGAGCACAGGGGAGAGAAACAACTGCCCCTATTGTTGAAACTGAAAGGGGAAGTGCAGTAAAACTTGTTTCCGATTCCGAAAAAATGCTTGAAGTGTTTCAGGACTTTTCAAAGACTTCCGATGAAGAGACATCTTTCATGTTTGTATTTTCTGCCAAATACGGAGGTAGTGATTGCAGCAGGGGCCTATATACACGAACTGACTCCAAGGAATATCCGCTGATGTACATTGATTCCGATATTGACAGAATAAGGCTTGGTAATATGCATTACAAATACGAAATCAAAAATGATGTGTGGTATGATTTTCAGGTAGAGTATAATGCCGCTACAGGCTACACAAGATGTTCAATATTCAGCGAAGGAAAAGAGACGATTATCGAAGGAACACAAGGCTTCAGTGAACTTTCCGGTTTTTGGAGAGTCAACTTTCCGGCGTTTCTCACAAGTGAAGGTGAGTCACAAACTTACCTGACAGATGTTGGAGTATATGCACTTGATTATGATGTTGTCCCCTTTACACAGTATGTGTCACGCGGTGAGAAATTTGAAGATTTTTCTCATGCCGAGAATGGTCTTACCGCTCCTGACGGATGGTCACTGAAAAACACCCATGAGGGAAGCACTGCGCTTTATTGTAAAGAAATTGAAGGGTCTCAATATGGCAAAAGTCTTGTTATGTACTGGGACGGTCAGGTTTCAAAAACGTATGAACTTTTGAAAGAAAATTTGGATCTTGACAGTCAATCAACGGTTGTGTTTGATCTTATGAGAGACGAAGGTTCAGAGGCAAGTATTCAGATTCGCGGTACAACTTCGGCAGGAAAGTATATTAATTATGCAAGTGTGGCATATGTTGATGCTGACGGTACTGTTAAGGTAGGAAACAAACCTGTATTTACAATGGAATCGTCCAAATGGTATAACTTTAGTTTTTGTTTTGATTGTGAAAACGGCAGTTATTATCTGAAGGTAAATGATGGTGAATCCGCTTATGAATCAGAGATGACTTCAATTCCGAGAAGCATTGTTGATATAGACGTAATTGGAGTTCGTTTCATTGCAGACAAAATGACTGAAACTTGTTTCTACATTGATAACTGCTATTATGACAGTGGTGAGATTTCAGATGAAGATATCAGGATATCAGGATTTAAAACAGGTATCCGAGGCATAAGTCCCCTCGGATCGTCAGTGCAAATTGCTTTGAGTGGTGATTTCGATTCTTCGTTTGTTGAAAAAAACAATGTTGTTGCCACTGTGAATGGCTCTGCTGATAATGTTAGTGTTGTCACAATTTCGGGAAATACTCTCACTGTGGAGATGAAAGAGTTTTTTGAACCGGGTAAAACCTATATGGTTGAAGTAACCGATGATTACGGTCTTGGTATTTCAAGATTGTTTATTTGCTCCAATCTACTCGAGCTGTCATCATTTACATACGATAAATCAAGTATTGAACCCGGTGATTTACAATGCGTGATATCTCTTGCATCATACACCGATGAATATGACAGTTGTTTTGTTTTGAGTGTTCTGCGAAATAAAGCTGATAACTCTATTGTGCAGACAAGTTTTGTAACGCTGGATCTTTCGCCGGAAATTCAGGAAGCGGTGCTTAACCTCAATGTTCCCGATGATGGGGAATATACTGCCGAGACATTTGTATGGAAAAGTGTGTTTAATATGCAGTCTCTTTTTCCGTCAAAAGTTATTGAATAATTTTAAACATTATAAATTTACAAATATATTAATTGAAAGGATGTTCTATCATGAAAAAAACTATCAACTATGCAATTGTAGGAAGCGCAAACTTTGGTGCGGCACATATTCAGGCTCTCTCCTTCATCAAGGATGTTAAAGTCGTAGCCCTTTGTGACATTCACCCTGAAAAATGTCAGGACAGAATTGAGCAGTTCAATCTAGATGATGTAAGATGCTACACCGATTACAACGAAATGCTTGCAAACGAGCCCGATGTTGATGTTGTGGTTGTGTCCACCTCAGACAAAGCTCATGCACCTGCGACTATTGCCGCTCTCAAAGCCGGTAAACATGTAATGTGTGAAAAACCCATGTCACTTTTTGTTGAAGAATGTGAGGAAATGGTAAAGACTGCTGATGAAACCGGAAAACTTCTTATGGTTGGTCAGGTGTGCCGTTGTGCTCCTGCTTTTATCAAAGCAAAGGAATTAATCGAATCGGGAATCATCGGTGAACTCTACTATGTTGAAAGTGAATATGCTCATGACTATCTCTTTTCCAGAGGTGTTGATGACTGGCGTCTTGACAAAGACCGTGAGCCCATCATCGGTGGTGCTTGTCACGCAATTGACCTTCTCAGATGGCTTGCAGGTGACCCGATTGAAACAATGGCATACAGCAATCACAAAATGCTCAAAGACTGGCCCGTTGATGACACAACCGTTGCTATTATGAAATTCCCCAACGATGTAATCGGTAAGGTATTCACATCCATCGGATGCAAGAGAAACGGAACAATGAGAACGGTTATTTATGGTACAAAGGGAACCATCATCTGTGACAACTCATCATCACAAATGTCTCTATTCCTTGAAAAAGACGATGTAAACGGCGAGTTTGCAAACGGATATTTCGACAAACGTACTGAAAAGACAATTCAGCATTCTCTCCCGGTTTTTGTGGATAATCACAATGTTAAGGCGGAGCATGAACAGCTCATTGCAGCTATCAGAGAAGGTAAACCTCTCGTTACTGATGGGAGAGAAGGAGCACGCACAATCTGTGTTTGTCGTGCCGTTGTTGAAGCTGCATCTACAGGAAAGACTGTTAAAATAGAATATAATGTATAATATTTTTATCAGGAGGTAGTTAAAATGAAAAAAAGAATTTTATCAATTTTGTGTGCGGTTGCAATGCTTGCGGCAGTGATTCCTGCGTCGGTTTCTTTTGCAGGAGAGGTGCTTGGATCACTTATTCCCATGCAGGATTTTGAAGGCTTTGAAACCGGAGCAGGAATGCCGTCTGGTAAGGGGAATGATTTCCTGAGAAACAATGCAACCACCGGTTCTGTATACGTTGCAAAAGAAGGTGACAATCAGTATTTGTATGCCGCAAATGCTGCAGGCACAGGCGCTGATATTGTGTATTATTCTTCAAAATACACACTTTCCGCAGAAAGCTCAATGGAAATGAAAATTTCACTCAGAACCACTGATGCGCTCAACTCTGTAGGATTTTATCTCAGAGGTGGTTCAATCAGTTCCTACAACTTTTTAACAATTGATTCATCATCTGTTAAAGTTAAAAAAGGTGCAAGCGCAATTCCCGTAAGCGGATATTCATGGACTCCCAATGCTTGGCACGACATCACGTTCAGATGGAACTATGTTACAGGTTACACAGACATTGTGATTGAATGTGGCGACAAAGTGTACAAGGGATCTTTGCAGGATGCCGGTTTTTCAATTGGTTCCCATACATCAACCGGTATTGAAATTTATGCAACCAATGTTCTCAATGTAGATAACATTTCACTTGATAACACAACGGCACCATTTATCGAGAGAACATTCGTTGATGATAACTTTGATGATCTCACAACCACAGGTTGGACAGACCATGCAAATGGCGTTCTTTCTGCAGTTGAATATGAAGGCAGAAAATGTCTCAAA
>JAFQHQ010000154.1 GCA_017397885.1 Clostridia bacterium
AATCAGAATTACATTCTGATTAAAGTTCTTTTTGAAGTTTGTTAGCTCATTAAACACTAACTTAATTTACTGAATTAAAAGCATTTCGCTTCAACTCAAATTCTCTTTTCGAGAACCTCTCATACTGTTCATTTTTCAAAGATCAAATTGTTTCCGCCTTTCAGCGTCAACCCCTTAATAATAACACAAACAAACTCGTTTGTCAACACTTTTTTTGAATTTTTTTGAAGAAATTTTTCAAAAGCGTTTTTTGTTATTAAAAAGCACCCTCAACGAGTGTGCTATATTAATATACCACCTTGGCAAAAAAATGTCAATGTACAAAATTTACATAAAAATAAATTCTTGAGCTTTTGAAATTGCACATTTTACTATGTTTGAGGTTGTTACGTGAGATACACCGTATTTACACTCTGCATATTCAAGGATTTGAAGCATTTTCATTTTCTTTTGTGGTGGACAGATTTTTGTTTTTATGCTATAATAATTAAAGTATTTTTACATAAGAGGCGAATTATTTATGGCAACAATCACAAAAGACTTTACAAAAGGAAGCATACCGAAGCAACTGCTCTGGTTTACACTTCCTTTTATGGCATCAAACGCTTTGCAGGTGCTTTATTCCACAATCGATATGATTATTGTGGGGAATTATGTGGGAACACCCGGACTTTCGGCTGTTTCACAAAGCAGTATGATAGTTAACTTCGCAACAATGGTATGTCTCGGTTTTTCCAATGCCGGTCAGGTGCTTGTTTCTCAGGCACTTGGGGCGGGGAAGAAAAAAGAACTGAACAGTATTATAGGAACTCTTTTTTCATTGATCTCATTTATCGGTGTGTTTTTATCTGTGGTTATACTTCTTTTGAGAACACAAATCATGCAATGGATGAACATTCCCGCCGAGTCCTACGCTTTTTCTATGGATTATCTTGTGATATGCTCGTGCGGACTGTTTTTTACCGCAGGCTACAACATGGTTTCGGCGGTACTAAGGGGCATGGGCGATTCCAAACGGCCGTTTTTGTTTATCGGTATTGCAACGGTGGTGAACCTCGTGCTGGATATTCTTTTTACCGGTTATCTCAAATGGGAAGTTGCCGGCGCGGCATATGCTACAATCATAGGTCAGGGAGTTTCGTTTATTTTCTCTCTCTTCTATTTATATAAGAAAAAACAGGAATTTGGTTTTGATTTTGAAAAGAAAAGCTTTGTACCCAACAAACAATATACCAAAATGATTTTCAGTCTCGGCACACCAATGGCAATACAATCGGGTTGCATCAACATTTCAATGCTTTATGTCAATTCACTGGTTAACAAAGTTAGTGTTGTTGCATCGGCCGCATTTGGGGTTGGTGTGAGAATTGATGACATTTTCAACAAAGTATCACAAGGTCTTCAATTTGCCGCACTGCCCATGATAAGCCAAAACATAGGAGCAAAAGACACCGAAAGAGCAAAAAAAGTTGTGTGGTGGACTCTTTTGTATTCAGGGATTTTTACCGTGGTTATCATTTTGACCTACTTATTGTTTGGAAAAGAGCTTTTCATGATGTTCTCCGACGACAAGGAGGTTCACAAAATGTCGGGCGAATTTATTTCGGCAATACTGTGGATGTTCCCTGCACTTGCCATAATGAGAGGTTCAAACTCATTTATTCAGGGAATAGGAAATGCAAAGCTTGGCATGGTGCTCTCCATTCTTGACGGTGTGGTTTTGAGAATTGGTCTCAGCTGGCTTTTCGGAATTGCTCTCGGTTGGGGATTTTACGGCTTTGTACTCGGATACGGACTTGCCGCATACGGTTGCGGTGTGCCCGGATTCATATATTTTCTTTCAGGAAAATGGAAACAGCGAAAGTCATTGGCAGACAGTATTTGATTTTAAAAGAAAAAGTGAGTGTTAAAAATCCATGTGAATTTTCAGCACTCACTTTTTTATTTATAACATACCATCTTCCATTGTCTTTCTGACAGATGCAATTACTCCGCATCCCACAGTGGGAAGCTTTTGGGAAGAATTAAATATTTCTCTTATTGTCTCATCATCGCAACCGGAATGTTGTCTGATGAGTTCGGCAATCATTTTAAGAGGTTCAATGCAGGCATCAAGTGCTTTTGATATTGCTTCTTTTCCGGTGTATTTCCAACCATACGGATGATAGTCATGAGCGGTACAAACAGCTTCCACATCTAAAGCACGCAATCTTTCGATGGCTTTAAGGTGCTCCGGCACAAGACCAATGTTTGCCATCCAGTTTCCGGAGCCGAAAATTCCGTATAGCTGAAGGCTATCACCTGTTATCATGAGATTAGAGCACAAATCAAGAATTGCGGCACTGTCGGCTGTGTGACCCGGAATCGCAACAACCTTGCACACATCAAGAAACACATCACCATCTTGGGGACAGATGAGTTTGCAGTTTTCGTATTGAGCCGCAATGTTTTCGCTCCGACTTAATATGGTTATATTTGGCAAAAGTTCAACCAAATGAGCAAGAGCGCCTGCGTGATCGGCATGAGCATGAGAAATAAAAACATATTTCAGTTCACTTTTTTCAACACCCGCCTCATCAAGCAGAGGAAATATGTATTCTTCCACATCGCTATCGTAGCTTGCAGCGTCAAAAAGCATTGCACCCTTATCTGTTTTTATGAGATAGACCGTGGTGAAAATGTCTTTGTATACACAGGTTTGGCGAAAAATGTTTTCGGTTATCTTATTCAACTACACCGTCTCCTTTATATTCCTTGAGTTTGTGTTTGTTCTTTTCAAGAATTCTTTTTTCAAATTTTCTTTTGAACGATACAAAGCTCGTTTCGTCTTCGCCCACGGCAGTTACAAGAACCGACAAAAAATTCATGCGGTTAGCTCCACACATATCGGTGAAGAGCTGATCGCCCACAAGTGCAGTGGTTTTTGCATCGGTATTCATTTCGGCAAGAACCTTTTTGAGATATTTTTTTCGAGGTTTGAGTGCCTTACCGTAGTAGGGAACACCAAGGTCTTTGCAAAAAGACTCCACACGCTCAATGCTGTTGTTTGAAACAACGGAATATTTTATGCCAATGGATTTGAGAAAATCGAAATATTCCAAAACATTTTCGGGCGGGGTTGGCTCGGTGTGGGCAACAAGGGTATTATCTATGTCAAATATGACTGCGTCTATTTTATTGTCTTTATAAAATTTTTCGTCAAGGATATTCACGTTTTTCACCGTGAAATCCGGCAACAATTTTTTTATCATAATTATTCTTCTTTCCGAACGGAATATATTTACAAAAAAGGCGACCGCTCGGGTCGCCTGATTTGATTAAGTTGTATTGCATTTTATCTAACCGTTACTAAGATAATTGGGAAGGCAAATTTTGCCATTGTGTGTTAAACAAAGTTTAACTTTTGTTATACTATGTGAATAGTAATTAAAAATTTGAATAAATTATTTGTATGAACGCTTTCTTGCTGCTTCTGATTTCTTTTTACGTCTTACGCTGGGTTTTTCATAGTGTTCTCTTTTTCTGATTTCGGACAAAACTCCTGCTTTCTGACAAGATCTCTTGAATCTGCGAAGTGCGCTGTCTAAAGACTCATTATCTTTTAATCTGATTTCTGCCATTTAAGTTCCCTCCCTCCGTTACTGCTGTCATGTTAGAAACACATAACGGGTTTAGACAAAATTACACTGTAATATTATACACACAAAGTGCCGGCTTGTCAAGCATTATTTTTAATATTTCATAATTTGTTCAAAAATCAACCCGGAGGCCAACCAATGTTTCTGCCTGCAAGCACATGAAAATGAAGGTGTCCGACGGTCTGACCACCGTCTTTTCCGCAGTTATTAACAATGCGGTAGCCATCATCGGCAAAGCCCATTTCCTTTGCAAGTTTGGCTACAACCATGAAAACATGACCGGGAATGTCGGCATTTTTTTCTGTTATTTCAAGAGCTGATGCAATATGCTGCTTTGGAACAACCAAAAAATGCACCGGTGCCTGAGGGTCGATGTCGTTAAAGGCATAAACCTTTTCATCTTCATATATTTTTGACGAAGGAATTTCGCCGTTTATGATTTTACAAAATAAACAATCTGACACAGAAAAAACCTCCTGTCTTATTTTATCTGCTCTTTAAGAACTTCAAGAGCCTGATCGAGAGCTGCCTGAATGCCCGATGCATCGCTACCGCCTGCCTGAGCACTGTCGGGCTTACCACCGCCGGAACCGCCAACATTTGCCGCAATTGCTTTTACGAGCATGCCGCAATGTGCACCCTTGGCAACAGCCGCCTTGTCTGCCGCAGTAACAAGCATTACCTTGCCGCCGAATTCGGTTGCAAGAACACAGACAACATTTTCAAACTCATCTCTGAATGCATCATTCATCTTTCTTACGGTGTTAACATCGGCACCTTTGAGAGCGCCTCTCAAAACCTTGACACCGTTAATTTCAACGGCAGATTTTTTGATGTCATCTGCACCGCCGGATGCAAGCTTAGATTTCATTGATTCGATTTCTTTTTGCATATTTTTAACTTCAGCCTGAAGAGAAGCAAGCTTTGTGAGGATGTCTGCAGGGTTGGATTTGAGAGCTTGAGCAACCTTTGCAATGGTTTCTTCTTTTTCGGTGTATGCCGAGAGAACATTAAGACCCGTGATGGCTTCGATTCTTCTCACGCCTGCAGCCGCCGATGTTTCGGATACAATTTTAACCATGCCGATTTTTGATGTGTTGGTAACATGTGTTCCGCCGCAAAGCTCAACGCTGAAATCGCCCATTTTAACAACACGGACAACATCGCCGTATTTTTCTCCAAAGAGAGCCATTGCACCGAGTTTTCTTGCTTCATCTATGGGCATTTCTTTGCAGTCTACACAAAGAGCATTAAACACCTGTTCGTTTACGATGCTTTCAACCTCGGCAATTTGTTCTTTGGTGAGTGCTTCAAAGTGAGAAAAGTCAAAACGAAGTCTTTCGGCATCTACATATGAACCTGCCTGCTGAACATGGTCACCGAGAACAGTTTTAAGTGCTTTCTGGAGAAGGTGTGTTGCGGAGTGGTTTCTTTCGATTGCCGCTCTGCGTGAAGTGCAAACTGTGCACTCAGCCTCTTCGCCAACAGACACTATGCCCGATTCAACTGTGCAGATGTGCATAATCTGATTGCCTGCAAGCTTTTTGGTGTCGGTAACCTTGAGGGTTGCACCTTGAGTTTTAATTGTACCCTTGTCACCAACCTGACCGCCGCCTTCGCCATAGAAAGGTGTTTTGTCAAGAAGGATAATCACGTTGCCATTGTCGGCAGATGCCATGTCACGGAAATCTCCGTCATAGCCGATTGCCTTTACCGTGCATTTTGCGTTTGTATTTTCATAGCCGATGAATTCTGCTTTTTCAAAATCGGTGATTTTCTTTTTAAATTCATCCTTTTCCCAGGCGGCATCATCCATTTCGCCTCTGCCGCTTCTTGCTTTTTCTCTCTGTGCCTGCATGCATTCTTCATATTCTTCAACATTAACATTCATGCATTTTTCTTCAAGAATTTCAAGGGTAAGATCAAGCGGAAAACCAAATGTATCATAAAGTTTGAAGGCTTTTTCGCCGGAAAGCTGAACTTCATCATTTTTTTGGAGTTCTTCGATGTAGGTGTTGAGAATGGAGAGACCGTCGTTGATTGTTTCGTTGAAACGTGCTTCTTCAAGCTCAATAACCTTTTTAATGTAGGCTTTCTTTTCAACAAGCTCGGGATATGCATTTTTGTTTTCTTCGATAACTGTGTCACACACTTTGTAGAGGAAAGGCTCGTCCATGCCGAGAAGCTTTCCGTGGCGTGCCGCATGACGAAGAAGACGTCTGAGAACGTAGCCTCTGCCTTCGTTGCTGATCTGAACACCGTCACCAATCATAAATGTGGTGGAACGGATGTGGTCGGTGATAACACGGAGAGAAACATCGTTCTTTTCGTTGTCGCCGTATTTTGCACCGGTGATTTCGCTAATTTTCATCATTATGTTGCGAACAGTATCAACCTCAAAGAGGTTATTTACGCCCTGCATGATGCAGGCAATTCTTTCGAGACCCATGCCGGTGTCGATGTTGGGATGAGCAAGACGGTTATAGTTGCCGGCATCGTCTTTATCGAACTGTGTAAATACGAGATTCCAGAATTCCACATAACGGTCACATTCACAGCCAACTTTGCAGTCCGGGGAACCGCATCCGTGTTCCGGTCCACGGTCATAATAAAGCTCGGAGCAAGGACCGCAAGGACCTGTGCCGATTTCCCAGAAGTTGTCCTCTTTGCCCATTCTCACAATATGGTCGGGGTTTACTCCAACTTCATTTACCCAAATGTCTTTTGCTTCATCGTCTTCTTCATATATGGTAATCCAGAGTTTATCCTCGGGAAGTTCGAGCACTTTTGTTACAAACTCCCATGCCCAGGCTGTTGCTTCGTGTTTAAAATAGTCACCAAAAGAGAAGTTACCAAGCATTTCGAAATATGTTCCGTGACGGGCTGTTTTACCAACTCTTTCGATGTCGGGTGTTCTGATACACTTCTGACAGGTGGTAACTCTTTTTCTTGGGGGTTCAAGTTCGCCTTTGAAATAGGGTTTGAGCGGAGCCATACCTGCATTTATGAGGAGAAGGCTCTTGTCATTTTCGGGAACAAGTGAAAAGCTGGGAAGTCTCAGATGTCCCTTGCTCTCAAAAAATGACAGATATTTTTCTCTGATTTCATTCAGTCCTAATTTCTGCATTTTTATCGTCTCCTTAATATTCATATATACATAAATATCCATTATAAATAACTATACATTATATATAATACAACAAAAGCAATGGCTATGTCAATATAAACACGTTAAAAATCGTTTGATTAGAACAAAAAAATATAACAGGGCATAGAAAAAACAGTTGATTTAGCTGTTGATAATTAAAATTTGAGTTTATCGGGGAGTTGCGTTGAAATCAATTGGAGTAACTTTCTATAATCACGCAGTTCTTTTCAAAGAAATTTCTATAATATCTGTTTCTTTGTCCGACCGCCTTCGACTCCGTCACTCAGACGTCGGCGAAGGCTAAATCCGAAT
>JAFQHQ010000155.1 GCA_017397885.1 Clostridia bacterium
AATTTCAATAGATTCAGAAAAAGAATATTACATATGTTTAACTACAAAAAATCTAATACTGGAAAGGCGGCTGCATAAAAGCTGCAACCGCCATCGAAAGTTCCATTATTCAATTTTGACCCCAACTATTGACAAAGAGCCGTTTTATATAGATGTTATTTAATAGACTTATTGGGCGCAAGAAGTTGCTATTTCTAAATCGGAAGACAATGGCTTGACTTCAGCTTCATCAGAAACAACAAATACCTTTACAATATCAGCTTCTTCATCTACCGTGAAAGGATCGGATATCAGTTGGTAATCATTTATTTTAGCAGGAACGCCAATTGCATTTCGTCCGGTTATTGAAATTAGTTCTTTAACTCCACCATCTAACTTATATTGCGCTATCATAATAAGAACAGAATCATCGATATCAAAAATATTTGTAGATTTGGTTACTGCTACATATGCGTTTCCTGTTTCAATGCTATCTAACGACTCAAGGTTATCATATTCAATAACCGGAGTAGTTTTTACGCTCACTTCAGATTCAGTAACAAAATCCGGTCCAAGCTTCAAATTTGAAGTATATCCATTGTGGCAATATACAATACACAGCTTGGGCGAATCGTTTCCGATGTAAGTTTCAGATTTTATGTACTCGTTTGCATAATCTGTAAGATCAAGCGATATGTTTCTGAAAGCTCCGCCTTCGTCATATGCAGAGTCGGATAAGTAAGCATAATCAACAAGGTAGTCAGAGTTGTTATCGATAAAGGGCTTTACATCATTAAAGCAGGACCATGCATCTGCCACCGCAGAATCTACCTTACATATGTACAATGGCCAATCTTTATGTTGAGGATCTTTAGACGAAAGTTTACTCACGGTGAAATTCAGCACACATTTTTCTATAGTCTGATTCGATTCTAAGTTTTTGGGTAAATTAACATCAAACAGAACGCAATTGGATGATGAGTATCTTGTCAAAAGATTCGTTGTGGTTGTACCAATTCTATCTGTTCTATCTCTTCTTCCGGAATTTTCGTCATTTGACATGTGGTAAATTTTGATATTAGAATCAATTGCAGAAACACTGGGTTCCTGTTTTTCTGCAACTTTTAAAGGCTCTGTATCAACACCCTTCAATGTCCTAACAACCATTGTTGTTGCAGGACGCGAATATCCGGAGCTTGAATTTCCGACTCTCAAAGATGCTGTATATCCTTTACAGGCATATGCTACGCAGACATCAATTCCTTTTTCAGCATCATATTTATCTGACTTGATAAGCTCATTGGCATAATCTGTCAAATCAACTGTCATAGTCTTAGCATTAGGTTCTGTTTCTGCATTGTAAGAAGATACTACTACATCATCTGTACTAACATAATAGCTCTCATCTTCGAAAATATATAATCCATCATCCTTGGTTTTCCATGTTGCAACTTCAGCAGCATCAACTTTACATATGAAAGCAGGATAATTTTTATGTAGTGGATCATACCCTCCGGAAAGTGTAGTAGCAGTAAGTTCCAGTGTGTAACTATCTATAACCTGATTCGCTGCAAATCCTCCGGGGATGGTTGCCCTTATAACGACAAAAGAATAATGCCTGTCTAATGCAATACCGCATTTTTTTGTTGTTTCCTGAAATCCGGATTCGTCATATAGAACCACTTTTGTATCAAGAGTATTTACTTCATCTTCTACAACCGCAAACACCGGCACTGCCGACACCAAAAATGTCAGCATCAATAAAATTGCCAATAATTTCTTCATTTTAAATATTACCTCCTAAAAATTTATCTGCTATAATCCAAGGTGGTTATATAAATTATATTTCACTGCAAAACATAACAGTTGTCACAATGTAATTTTGTATTAACATTTTTTAAAAATTTTGTCAAGGTGTTAATTGTCAGGATAAAAATGCCATCACATTAACACAAATTCAAAATTGTGTTTGTCTTATTCAATAGGTGCTTCCGGTGTTTCGTTCTCATCAACAACGGGTTCTACAACCGAAATTGTTGATGCATAGGAAAGAACAGGTTTGATGCCTGAATTATCCCAAATGAAGGCTTTTATTTTACCGTTGCCCGAAGTTGCAGTAACCGCTTCGGATTCAAGCTTCCGGTTTTCGGTGTTTGCCAAAGCCTTGGCAGAATTCATATTGACTCCGATAAGTTTGCCCTTGTTGTTGTAGCTTGCAATTATGAGAGTTACATCTTTGTCGGCATCTTCATAGTTTGAATAGTTCACGGTGAACTTGTAGTTTCCGGAAGATGTGAGACTTGAAAGAGCTGTTTCTTCGGCATCATCTGCGGCAACAAACTTGGGTGTTGCAATATATTCTTTTGCATCGGCTGCGTTCCAGTAGATATAATGAACTATGTTTGCAGGGGCAAGGGTTGAGTTTCCGATACCTGTGATTGCACTGGTGGAATTTGAACGGAAGCCGAGCCACATTGTGGTCTGACCGTTTAAGATGCATTCATTTGCATAGGCTGTGAGGTCTGCATAGGTCACTTCAAGAACACCGTTATCTTTATCCGGCCATGCAAGGTCTGTGGATGTTGCACTTTTAATGCCGGTGTCGGCTTTATAATAATTGTAGTTGTTTGCATAGTCTGCAATGTTTGTTTTGCCCTCGGGTGTTTCGTTTGATGTAAAGATAAGATTTTCAGCCACCCAATCCTGACCGGGGAGCTTAAAGAGATTAAAATATTCACCACAGGCATTGGGGCTTAGAAAACGGAGCTTGAAGGACTCAAGAAGCTGACCTTCTTTAAGAGTGGGGAGAGGAATTCTCCACACAACCGCCTGAGCTTTTGCACAAGAGGGATTGTAGGTGCTGACCTTTTGTTCCGTTGCATTTACATACATTGATACAGCTTTAAGATAGTCATAACCCTCATAGCCTGCAAAAGCAAAAAAGCTTTCCGAAGCTGTAGCTTCGGTTCCGTTTACATCGGTTGCCGTAACCGAAACGGTATTTGAACCAAAAGAGAAACCTTCAACGGTAACATTTGCACCGTCAATTGTGCATTCGGTGCTTATGCCGTTTATAGTTGCGGTAGCTTCTTCAACAGCGTTGTTAAATGCAAAAACAACACTATTGGCATTTGTTTCACAAATAGGCGTTGCTTCAAGGCTGTCTGCAAGATTTGAGCCGAGATATTCCATATCGGGCATGGCAGAAGCTGTGAAATATGTATAGGGAATTCTTTCATCATCTGCTGCAAAGCCTGAATCGGTGAAAGCAAAAATGTTTTTGGTGTAGGCGTTGAATACACCGACATACATAACTGTCTGACCGTTGTTACGACACTCTGTTGCGTAGTCGGTTATGTCAAGGTAGTAATAGTAGTTGTCGGTATAGTTTGTACATTGAACTGCAGTTACGTCTGTGCCGATTTTGTAGGTATCATAGTTATTAAATGCAGATGCATAGGGCTCGTCGGTGAGTCTTGCACTCAAATCCTGAAGTTTTGAAAAATCAACACCGTCAAGCTTTACGGCTTTGATGTATGTTGAAAAATTGCCTGTGGAGCTTCCGCAGAATCTGAACTTGTAGTTGGAAATAGTTTGAGTTTTGTCAAGTTCTGGGAGGGGAAGCTGAAACACAGTCATTGAAGCCTTATTAGTTGCCGATGTGTAGGTTGCCGCCTTACATTCCGATGCTGAAAGCCCATATGGCTTTACACCTATGGTTTTGAGACTATACTCATATTCCGTTCCGTTTACGAAAGTTTCGGCATTGTGAGCTGAATCTGCCGCAAAAACAGAGAACGCCGAGAAAACAACCATCAACGCCAAAAAAATTGATAACACTTTTTTCATAAAGATACCCTCCTGAATTGATATGATTTTGTGTTAAAATCAACTGCATTATAATAAATATGTACATTGTAAATATATCATTTTAATACCTCGTTTGTCAATCAAAGTTTATGCTTTGTATGTAAATACAATGTTTTTGCATAAAAAAACAATGTTTAACAATCCAAGAAAAGCAGATTTGCCGCACCGCCTGTAGCGGTGGGTGCGTGTCCGCCCTTCTTAAATTGTGTCTGTTTTTATAAGCTTAGGTTTTCAAAAATTTAGTACCGCAACAATCAAAAATGAGGCCTCTTACGAGACCTCATTTTTATTACAACTTTTTGTTTAAAACAAATTATTTTGCTTTATATACACCAACTTCAGTGATGGAGTTCCACTGGTCTTTGCTTGTACCGAAGCAGGAAAGTCTGATGTAACGAGCTTCTTTACCTTTAAGTTCAAAGAATTCCATCTGATCGGATGTACCGGAAGATTCGGATGCAGAAATTGTTTCCCAATTCTTTCTGTCTGCAGATATTTCAATATCGAAGAATGTGCTTCTTGCAGTACCGCCATAGAATGCGATACCGATGTAGTCTGCTTTAACCTTATCTTCAAGCTGGAAGGTGATGTTCTGTCTGCCCGATGCTGACCAACGTGTTGCAGAGTCACCGTCGATTGTGTTTGCAGGAACGTTACCGTCGTGAGTTGAAGCATTGACACCAACAATTGCAATCTTGTCATATTTGCTTGTGTCAATGAGTTCAGGACCCTTGATAATTTCGGGAAGTTCAAAGAGATAGGAGAAGATTCTGCCCGACTTCTTGCTCTTAATCAAAGCAATTTTACCTCTGCCGTCTTCCGTATCGGCATATGATACATCATATTTTGAAGTATCTGCACTAAGTTCAATGGTTGAGGGAAGTGTTTCAACTGTATAGTGACGGTTGCCGGGATTGAATTCTTCAAAGTTTACACCGTTAAGTTTTACGGAATCTGCTCTTAAGATTTCAATTTCATCTGTGGGAAGAACCCATTCGTCCATAGGAGTGATGGTCTGATCAACCACGCCGATTTCCTCTTCTGTGATGTAGGGAGTGAACACTACCTTCTGGTTAAATTCTTTAACAGACGGATAGTGAACTGCAATTCTCTTGAAATCTCTGAGGATACGGTTGCCCGATTCCTGAGGAGATGTGGGAAGGGGATTTGCACTCATAATGCTGAGTTCAAAGGGAGCGTCGGAAATAATTTGAACATTAACCTTTCTGTTGCCCTTTGAAAGTGTAACGGATTTACCGTCTTCGGAAATTGTTGCATTACATTTGTAGATGTTGTAGAATGCATAAACTTCCTGCTCTTTGTAGAGCTTAACTTCATCCTGAGAGGTGAATTTGGTTCTGTTGTCGTCAAATCTTACGCCTCTCTTGTAGCTTTCGGCTGTTTCAACATAAGTGTTTGTAAGATCGGAAATTGCAAAGGCTCCGCCATCATTTGATTTGTATTTATCAATAGTATCTCCCGGGCGAACTCTCTGACCGCCGTCCTCCTGAGGATCGATAACAAGGCAGGAGTTTGCTTCTGCTCTGGAGAAGTAATAACGCCATCTCTGACCGTTCTGAGCTGAGCTCCAGTAGCCGGTAAGACCGTAGCTGTCACGACCGGGGTTTGTGATCCAGATGTGACCGAGAGCTTCGAGAGCAAGTGAACCGGAGTTCATAACACCGTGGGTTACACCTGCATCCTGAACGTGCATACCTGCAAAGAATGCCTGATCGCCGTCCCATGTGTCACGGAAGGTTACCTGGTCGTAGTTACGGAAGAATTTGTCTCTTCCGAAGCTTGAAAGCTCAACCTTTGAATAGTCAACATTTACATCATAAGAAAGACATGAGAACGGATCGTAAGCACCGCCGTTTTCAAGAGTATATTTTTCAAAAGCGGGGTCTCCGTTTATCTGAGCAAGCATAAATGTGTAGCCCATTGGTCTTCCGGATTCTGTTGTACCGTCGTTTACAACGAACTGATATTTTGAAGATGAACCGTAAACAGGTGAATGACCGATAGATTTGATACATTCAAGATCGGCAATACCGTAGGTTGTGCCAAGAGCTACTTCCATACCGCGAATCCATCTTGCCATAAACACACCTGTATAGCCCCAGTAACCGAGGGACTCATACCACATACCGTCGGGATACCAGTTTTCAACAATGCCTTTCATATTTTCGAAGGTTGCCTGCATAACATAGGTTGCCTTTTCAGGCTCAACATCTGCAATTGCCATTGCGGCAGAGAAGGTTGCAGAGTTATCGAGAAGTGCGTGGTTGTTTGTGTTCCAATAGAACTGTTCAAAGCTTGTGTATTTGGATTTTGCACCGGGCTGGAACATATCATACATTTTGTTGAAATGTTTTTCCATAAGTGCTGTAGTTATTGCGTCTTTCTTTGCCTGGTCCATCCAGTCATAAAGCCAGTCATAGCAAAGTGCAAGAGCATATACGGGGAAGTTGTTATCGATGTACTGATAGGTACCCCAGTGAGGAAGCTGAATAAATGCATCTGCCTCTGCCCATGCACGCTCTGCAAATTTAGCATCGCCTTCGACATTATATACAAGGGCACAGGTAGCAATAACATCAAGACATTCGGCAGCTCTGCCGTTGTAGCCGGAACCGGCTGTTACCTGGGCTGTGCTTGTGGGTTCTTTGTCGGCATATTTGGCAGCTGCTGCCTTAACTTTTGAATACATATCGGTGAGATATTCATTCTTACCGAAAGCATATTCTCTTACCTTGTCAAAATCTGCCTCTGTAGCCATGAGGTAAGGATGACCTTTTGCAATGGAGTTTGCAAGGTCAGCTTTAAACTGAGCAGCGGTAACCACGGGATATTGGAAAGCAATCTGACCCTGAATGTAGGGTTCTTCGTCTGTAATGCGAAGTTTTGGACGGTCAGCCTCGGCTGATGATTCGGAAGCGAAAACTGTTATAACCGAAACATTTGATTCGAGGAAGATAACAATTTCTTTATCTCCTCTCTCCAAACATTTTTTAACATAATCGGTGATTGCAACCTCAACAAGGTTCTTTCCTGTGGAAAGCTTGAATGAGGTTATTGCATAGCCGTTTTCTCTTGTACCGTTGTCGGTGCCGTAGAAATGAAGCTCGGAATCGGCAAAAATTGTGCGGACTGTGAGCGAAAGAACACTTCCGCCAAATTCTTTGCCTGCAAAAGCAGAAGCATCGAAACGGAGTTCACCGTGTCTTGAGTAAACAGTACCTGCAAGCACGGTTTTAGCATCGTCATAGGTTCTTTCAACACCCTGATTTGTTTCATGGTAAGTGTCGAGGGTACAAGGTGCATATATGTCGCCTTCTTCCTCCGGGGCAGCAGTTGCTTCGGGAGCAGTTTCTGCAGAAATGAGTTCTGCAGGAGCTTCCTCAGCTGCAATTGCCGCAGGAGCAAGAGACATGATGATTGATAAACAAAGTATAAGACTTAATATTCTTTTCATATTGTTGCTCCTTTCTTAATATGCATAGAGAAATACTGAGTTAACAGTACCCGAATATGTCTGAATAACTGCCTTGTGACAGTTTTTACCAAAGTCAAGATAGGACTTGATTTCACCGGCAGTCAAGGTAGAAACACTTTCTGTTTTGAGGTCGCAGAAAACAATGTTTTTACCGTGCATTGAGAAGGGACGAAGTTCCATACCTTCTTCATAAGCTTCAACATTATTGTTTGCTGTGAGAAGTTTAAATATGAGACCGTCACTGTCATATACAGTACCAAGAAGAATAACGGAGCCGGCAAGAGTGTTCATACCTGTGTTGGTGTTAAGAACTGCATTGTCGTAACCATCTTGTGCGTTATGTTTAATACCAACATCTATTGCTTTTGCACAGAGTCGATCCTTTCCATCCGCATCGGGTCCTTGATAATATACTGCAATACCTGTTACCATATTCTTGGCATCGGCGTTCAGTTTTACAATGTCACCAAACTTAATACCGAGACTTGCAAAGTAGCCTTCTTCGGTTGAGAAATACTCTGCTGTTGTACCGTTGGGACGTGCAACTTCGAGTCTTTCAACTTCAATTCCTTCATCATTGATTATCTGAGAAATTCCGGTAACAAGAAGAAGATTTGAAGAGTCACCAAGTTCACCTGCAGAACCGCCTGCATCACTAAACACACCAACAACATAGTCACTCTGAATCTGACCTTCAATTGTTGTGTAACCGTAGTGATTAAATCCGGTTATGCTGTTTGATGAGGGGAAGCCTGTTACTTTGTAGTCCTTGTCTTCATAATCAGCCGCTTTTTGGGGATTGGGTACACTAAAGCGAACCATTGATGATGATGGGAAAATTCTTTCATTATTTACAGAATAAAGAACACGGTCGGAAGATTTGTACTGAATGTATGTTTTTCCATCCTTGTGTGTTTCAATAACCTGACCATTCATATAGAATCCGTAAGGCTCAAATCCGTATTCTTTTGCGACATTATCGGGATAAGCAATTGATACAAGTCTGTCACTTCTGTCTGCCTTATATACAACAAGACTTGAAACTATTGATTTTTCATTACCCGTCTGTTTGGGAAGGTTTGCATAAATGTCTGCAGCACTGCCTTTGAATGTCTTTCCATTAACCATTAAGGTGTCGGAAATTGTAAATTCTTTAACGAGGCCATCGGTGCCAAGCATTTTAACAAAAGCCGAAGAGGAAAGTCCGCGTGCCTGGAGTTTTGAATACATCAGGTAACCAACTGTGGTTGAATCGGAGGATTTCTGAGCAACAAAGTATACGATTTTACCGTCGGGGTTGATACAACCTCTGACAATAGCACCAAACTGATAGTTCTGCTGAATGTCTTTGAGAGCAAGATCGGACACCTCATATGCTCTGTCATCCACATAAACCGAATTACCGGAGGTTCCTGTGAGTTCACCGGCTATAACGTCGGAGCAGATTATAACTTCATTAATTTCACCGTCTTTGTTAATTGAAATCCAAAGGATATCATTTTCTTTAATATCTTTGAATTGACACACTGCACCGTCCTGGTTAGTATAGGTGATGTAATCACCATCAAAGATGTAGGAAGTTCCTTCGTTCATTTTGTCGGAAACAAGCAAATCAGTTTCATTTGTTGTGCCAACAACAGCTTCTGTGTAGGATCTGATGATAACCACATCAAAGTCGGATGAATTAACCGACAAAAGTTTAACATATCCGTTTTCGGGAATCATGATATCTTCATCATACATAACGGTCTGACCGTTGTAGATGATTGTAGCGTCATAAGAAAGCTTGGCTTTCTTTTCTTTATCATTTTCATCATAGTAGGTGTATGTATCACGGTCAAATTCTATTTCCTGACTTGAGAAAAGCTTAATATTCTTTTTGTCAGTTGAAGGCTTTGAGTAAATTGCACGGAGAGTGTAGGTGTTTGCATCATAATATGCACTGACTTCATCTCCGAAAAGTGCATCGGTGTTGAATCCGCCGTTTTTAAATTCATAACCGTCAATGGCAACTTTTCCGTCACCAACGCCTTTTTCATAGTTTATACCATAGTTCTGACCGTCAGTAACCATGCCGTCATAAATTTCTATGTTCCAGCGTTCTTTTAAAAGTGTACCTGCACCTTTGATTTTATAATTGTTTTCGCCATTGGCGGAAATTGTAACCAAGGGAAGCTCGGTGTGGAGCATGTTGAACATAATGTTCCAAGCATCTGCTTTTGTAAGATTTGCAGGAAGTGCATTAGGTGTTATCTTAAGCTGACTTGCCGCCGCAGCATATCCGCCGGGGTATCCTCCGTTATTAACAGCAAGAAAATCATAACCGAGAAGTGATACTGCAATTTTTAAAGCTTCGTTTGAAGTAATCACATCACCGGGTCTGAATTTGTCGGAGGGAGAAATTGCTTTCCAAGCAAAAAGATTGTATACACCGTTATGATATTTACTTCCGGGTGCAACGTCACTGAAGGGAAGCACATATCCTTCGGGCAAGGAAACAACATTCATAACCTTTGCAATTTCTGCCGCAAACTCACCTCTTGTGATGAGCTCGTTTGCACCATCTGTGCTATCGATTATACCAAGGTCAAAAAGGATTTTCTGAGCTTCATCGTCGGATGCAGAGGAGGGAGCGGCAAACGACGGAAGAACCATTATGCCTGCAATCAAAGAAATAGCAAGTAGCAAGCTTAATATACTTTTCTTCATATTATTTTACCTCCTTTGAAAATATGTCACTGACTCTTGAAAGCATTACTGCAACTTCTGCTCTTGTAGCTTTTGCTGTAGGATTGAAGTTTGCATTGCCGTCACCGGTGATAATGCCTTTTGCATTAAGGAATGCAACTGCATTCATGGCATAGTCGGCAATTTGAGCATTGTCAGCAAAGTTTGCTGTTTCGGATGTAATCTGCACGCCTTTCTTTTTGAGAGCGTTCACTATCATAACAGCAATATCCTGTCTTGAAGCATTGGCACCTGTGCCAAAATTGTTTGCGCCAATTCCTTTAACAACTCCGTTTGCAACAGCTGCTTTAACATAGGGAGCAAACCAACTGTTTTCGGGAACATCATTAAAGCTTGCGGCAGAGCCGTCATCTGCAAGACCTGTTAATGACACGATGAGTTTTACGAATTCTTCTCTTGCAATGTTATCGTTTGGTGCAAAGGTTGTGTTTGTCTTGCCGTTTATAACCCCTGCATTATAAAGCTTTATGATGTGATCCTTTGCCCATGCAACATTTTCAATGTCGGTAAATGTGACAAATGGAGTTTGACTTGAGGGAACAGATGACATAAACTGTGTTCCTGTTGTGGAAGATGAACCCTTGCTTCCTCCTCCGGATGAAGGCTTTTTGGAGGGTTTCTTTTCTTCCTCTTTACTATTATCATCGCCAGCTTCTGCGTCGGCAAGAGCTTTTTCAAAGGCAGCCGCAAACGCCTCTGCATCGGCATATTCATTGCCCGAAATTTCGTCAATCAGGCTCTGCTTATCATTGAGCTTTTCATATCTTTCGGCAAAGTCTGCAACACCAAGGAGTTCGAGATTTTCATCAACCGCAAGAATCTGTTCAACTTCGGATTTGTTTGCAGGAGCGGCAATTCTGTCAAAAAGAATTTCTGTTCTGTATACATCAAGCGCCACATCCATTGCGACAATAAGTTCTTTAACATCGTTTACCTCGGTATCTACTTTGGGTGTTTCAGTGTCTGAATCCTCACCGCTGTCCTCTTTGTTTTTAACGTTATTATCAATAAATCTCTGAACTGTTGCATTGCGATACTCAGATGCACAAGCTTTTTCCCAAAGCTTTACGGTGTTATTGTTAAGTTCACGAAGTACCGGATGGGCAAGAGCAATATAACTTTCAACAAATTCAACATCTTCCGCCAAGAGAAGTCTGCCAAAATATGCTGCTTCAATTTCAGCAACGAGTTCTTTAGAATTTTTTATGTTAATATTCTTATCAATAAATGTCTGAACTGTAGCTTCACGGTATTCGGACGCACATGCGGCTTCCCATATGCTCATGATGTCTTCATCAATTCCACGAAGCTCATAGATGGATTTCTGAATATAATTTACAACTTCGTCAACATCATTTGAAAGCTGTATTACAGAAAAATATGCTGCATCATCAATAATATCCGACATTTTAAGGAAATTATCTTTTTGAACGCTTTCATCATCACTGTAGCTATATCCGTCGCCTCTTAATTCAACAATCTTGTTTGCAAACACTGCCTTATCAGAAACATCCGCAAGATATTCACTTTCAAAGCCGTAAACATATACAATGAATTCCCAGTTCTTTGAAATATTATCTGCAGTGCCGTTTACGGCAATGTAATTCCAAAGGACTTTTTTATCTTTATCGGAAATAAATGTAAAGCTGTCTCCGTAACAATCCGGAGCATTTGCCGGACGGACAATCACTTCATAATTACCCATAGGAAGGTCCATTTCAATGGTATCCAACAAACCTGCTTGGCTTGTTATTAAGGTTTCGTTGTAATAAGTCTCTCCGTTTTTGAATACAACAACATCAACCGGTCTGTTGGTGTATGCAGGATTAACAAAATCCAAAGTCATTTTGGAATTTTCATAATCAACACCAATTGTGAGAGCGTCATCAGTAAAGTTTAAATCCTCGGGAGTTTCACCACCGTAGAATTTGGAAATGACAAGATCTTCTTCAAGAGAATTGCCATGAATATCGGAAACTCCTGCTTTTAGTACAAACTCATATTTTTTGCCTGCAGCAAGTGTTACGGGTTCTGAGATGTCATATTTCTGAGTGGTTTCATAATACACAAATTCAACACCTGCGTCGTTACCATCTTCATCTCTTACCACAAGAGCTTCGGACACATCATCAAATTCAGTTAGAAGATAGAAAGAAAGCTCCATAAGAGCATAATCATCGCCCATCATATCAACCGAAGTTTTTGTGTCGTATGTACCAAGAACAGGAATTTCGGGACCTGTTGCACCTGTTTTAAAGCCTGTGGAGAATTTGTAGGTTTTGGTGATTACTTCATCCCACTGGTCTTTTGCTTCAATTTTGATTTCGTAAGCAGTAATTTCCTTGAGAGGTTCATCAAGGGTTACTTTTGTACCGTCAATGGATACTTTTGCATCTTCACCGTTTACGGTAGCAGTGAAATCCATAACATTGTTAGTGAATTCCCAGGAAATTTCGCCGTCGGAGGGGAAAGCCTGTTCGCCGCCGTGAATTGTTTCATCAACAATTTCAAAGGGGAATTCGGAAACAAGGTTATAATAATATGCCTGATACAAATCAGCTGTGGGATATCCACCGGTTGACCATGTGATATTGATTCTCATATTTCTTGTGGAGTTCCAGCAACCGAAAAGAACATACATCACTTTCTGACCTCTGTCAAGACATTCCTGAGCATAGCTTGTGAGGTCAACAAAGTTACGGTACTGATTTGTAATCGGTGACGATTCATAAAGAATTGCAGAATCACCGGCATTGTGGTTGTTGGGGTTTGCAAGAAGATCTGCAAAAGCAGGATCGTCGGCTCTCATATTGGCAAAATCCCAGTCTTCACCCGGAAGCTTCAAAACTTTACATGCTGTGCCGTATGTGGAGTCTGAACTAAACTGGAAAATGTATCTTCCCAAAAGCTTACCGTTTGGAACTTCGGGCAAGGGAAGAGGCTGAATGCCAAATCTTTTTTCGGTCAATTTGGTTGACATCTGGTTATCAGGCTGAGTTGCACCACTTGAGGTAAGGTACCATGCTCGTTTTTGTGCATGTTCTGCTACTGACTCCGGGTTATTTTTATCTATACCACCCTTAATAATAACAGTCTTGTTGCCCACAGCCCTGTAGGCATCAATACTGTGCTCCACATCATACAATGTGGCTTCGTCTGAAACCTCTGCATCTACAGCATCGTCCACTTCGGGTGCATATTCAACTTGTGCTTCTTCAAACACAACTTCTGCATCCTCAGCCATAACAGGCACAGTCGACACTAAAAATGTCAGAGTTACAAGAATTGCTAAAAATTTCTTCATTTTTAAACCTCCTTAAATTTATCTATATTAAATTGCTTATTGCAATATAAAGACACATTCCCAATCTAATATAATATTTTTAGTTTATATATTATATCATAACCGCGAATTGTCTGCAAGGTAAAATTGTTTGGATTTTTGGTAATTTTATCCCAATTAATATTACTGTTCAAAAATATTTACTATATTATATCTCAATTAATAAATATTTTCTCACTCTTATTTATACATTTACAGCTTTTTTAACTCTAATTTGAACCAAAAAAGTAGTTTTTTTCAAATATAATTGAAAAACGCAAACTTTTTACCGACAATTTGAACTTAAAAACTTAGTACCACTATAAGAAATAGCGATAAACTTTCTACGTTAATATTTTACTCCGAATCAAATGCTATGTAAATTGCAAAAAAGCTTATTTTCATTG
>JAFQHQ010000156.1 GCA_017397885.1 Clostridia bacterium
ATACAAAAACTCCAGCTTGCAGGTTCTTATAATGAGCCATGCAATCATCAATGCACCAACGGTCATCAGCATATTGCGGATCTGCTTGCTGACAACACGCATATAAATTGATACAGACCATACGATTATCATAATGATATGCACAACATTTCTTAAAGTCAGAAGAAGTGTTGCGATAAAATAATCATCGGTTTTAAAGGCAACAGCACGAAAAACAAAGGCGCAGACCAAAAGCACAGATATTATTATGATATTTCTGATATTTTTAGCAGAACCGAATTTCATACCGCACACCTCCTTTTTTCTTCATAATACCACAGAGAAACGATTAAATCTATCCCCTTTTTTTACAACAGCACAAACTACTCGACATTAGATTAACCGTCGTATTTCCACAGTGATTTCTGATGCCTATGAACGTCTGCTTATGCCCTAATTGCGCTGCACTATGCAAGATGGCCATACAACAAAACATTAAAATTGACCAAAACACCTGACCACTTTTACATAAAAAAGAGCATTATTTTAATATTTACAACTCGTGACGAAGCCCTTTTTGAGATATTTTTTACGGTTTCTGTCGGTTAAAAATTGTTTTTCATTGGAAAAATCTGCATTTTCAGCAAAAAAGTTATGCAGAACTTTTGTGAAAACGACTCATAACCCGGAGGTCATAGGTTCAAGTCCTCTCCCCGCAACCAACAATGCGAAACCGAAAAAGATATCGGTTCGGAAAATCCAGAAACCACAACGGTTTCTGGTTTTTTTTGTGCCATTTTTCAAGGTGCAATTCAAAAGATATCATTTCCACAAAACGACCTTTGGGGAGGACTTGAACTTCTTACCAAAGCAATATTGAGTGGAAAAATCTGCATTTGTATGATATAATAACATTGGTTTAATAAATAAGAATTTGATGAGGTGATTTCATTGGAGAAGATTATTGAATACATTAAGCGAAAATACAATCCTCTTTCCATCATTCTTTATGGCTCATATGCTAACGGAACAAACAATCTGAACAGTGATTTTGACTCGTTGGTTATATCGTATGACCACGAACAATTCCACGATACATCTTTCGTAAACGGCATTCAACTGGATGTTTTCGTATATCCTGCTTCTTATTTTGATGGAGACTATGACTGCAATGACTTTGTTCAAATTTTTGATGGAAAGATTGTTGTAGATAGTGATGAAAGAGGAAAAGCACTCCAAACGAAGGTGCAGTCTTATCTGCAAAACCGTCCACAAAAATCAAAGGCAGAAATTGATGCAAGTGTCGATTGGTGTGTCAAAATGCTTGCACGGGTAAAACGATACGATGCAGAAGGAATGTTTCGATGGCATTGGGTATTGATTGATAGTTTGGAAATTTTCTGTGATATAATGCATTATCCTTATTGGGGGCCTAAAAAGTCTTTGAAATGGATGGAGGAAAATCATCCCACCGCTTTTGATTGCTATCAAACGGCTCTTGCGGATTTCAGCGTGGATAGTCTGGAAAACTGGATTTCATACATAAAAAATGCAAATAGAAAAGTATGACCAATTCCAATTTTTCTGTCCAGTTCAATCTTGATATCTTTTTCGGTGCTACGAGCCAGAAAAAATGAAGCACACCTTTGGCGTGCTTCGTTTTTTGTTATGCTGAGATAAGGGACCGGACCGACAGCCTCTGCGGGACCGGACCGGCTTTGCCGGGATGTTATCATATTAATAAGCGGTCATCCTTACTCGTGTATACCTCGGGGACAAAGGAGCCTGTTTCGAGGGGGGTCTCGGCATATATTTCTTTTATATCCTTCTCTGTAAGCGGTTGGATTTTTATGATACCGTTTTTCTCTCTGATGTTACGAAGATCAATTACCCAGCTGTCGCCGTTAAGATAAAAATCTGACACCAATTGTCGGTTTACGAAAAAGCCTGCTATGTTTCCTTTGGCTTTTATTACAAGCCATTGATCCTCATCAGTCCAGCATACTTTGTATTCATCGGTTTTATCTTCAATCGGCAAATGGCCCAATAACACATCCGAATCGCAGCATTTTTGTATTACTGAAGCATTCATTTTCTGAAGCACTGATTTTTCATAGGACTCATTTTTCAGAAGAACGACATCTGTGTCATTGATACGATTCAGGCCTGCTTCAAGAGCATATATCTGTCCGTTTGCAAGCGCAACAACTGCTTTCATTCCTGCAATCTGCAGCAGTTCTAAACGGTTTTCGGAGTATGAAACAGGCTGTGCAGTTGCATAAAGGATGTCAAGACCGCCGACTGAGATATTCACAGGAATAAAGAATGAGCTGTCTTCAGGAATATCAAGGCTGAAGGACACAGTTCGCTCATTTAAGGCTATATTAAAGCTATGCGCGGGATGTGCAGGCATTTGATGGAGACGGATATGGTTGTTCACAAACAGAAAACCGCTGTTTCCGTCACTTCTTAAAGCACACCTCAGTGTTTTTGTATCATCCTTTGAGGACGGTGCCTTATCGGGCATTATTGCAATCATCGGAGCAAGCATTTCACCGAATGAATGCAAAAATCTGTGAATGAAGGATAAACGGAAATAGCTTTCCCGTATTTGTCCCATATCGCCGACGGGTGCCTGAAAATCGTATGATATAACGGGACAGTCATTCGGGTAGCCGCTTGCCTTACTTTCCTGCATAGTAGTAAGACCTATGGGATTCAGTCCGCCACAGAACATAT
>JAFQHQ010000157.1 GCA_017397885.1 Clostridia bacterium
GACTGTTTTTCTTAACATCGGCTACCTTTCGGAGTTCAATTCTCTCTGAATGATTCCATAAAAAAAGATGCCTTGGGTGGCATCTGTTTTTTTATGGAGGCGAGGAGAATTATTTGTGACGCTGTCACAAATGGTTTTCACGACCGATTGCTCCCTCGCGTCGAAGCTCGGTTCACAATCAGTACCCGTTCAAACCAAGCCGACTAAAAAACAGTCACCCGGACTGTTTTTCTTAACATCGGCTACCTTTCGGAGTTCAATTCTCTCTGAATGATTCCATAAAAAAAGATGCCTTGGGTGGCATCTGTTTTTTTATGGAGGCGAGGAGAATTGAACTCCTGTCCGAAAACCTATTCACAGCGGGCTCTCCGAGCGCAGTTTGTGTTCAGGATTCCCCCTGCACAGAGTACGCAAACAAACTCTGTGCATCGGTAGCTTCATTGTTCATGGGCATCTCAAAGCTTTGATGCCTCACGTTCACCGCGACACTGACGCTCTTGTCCCGAGTGCGGTAGCCCGGGGAAGAACGGCTGCCTTAATTAGGCAGCAGCTAATTCTGTTTTATTAGCGTTTAATTTTAAGTTAGGCTGATTAAAGCGGTGCCCGCCGCTGCTCGCTCCTGCTGCTTCAAAATCCCCGTCGAACCCTGTACGCCCCCTTGTAGTAATAAAGGTATTGAAGAATAGGGAATAGGAATTATTCAATAATATATCCAATTTGGAGAGATTTTTTGAGCATTTACTATTATATATAAGTTTTGATGGTTTGTCAATGTTAAATATTGTTGAATTTTGTAATGATGTGTATCCTCAATTCTAATGTTTCAAAACAAAAAGCAATCGGCTTTCTTCGAGAAAACCAATTGCTTTCTTTTTGATTATGATTATACAATTCGTCTTGCACAGTAGAATCTGTTTCCATAGTGACCGTCCAAAGTTTCTATTTCAACTGTTTTGCCTGTATGGGGCGAGTGGATAAACTTGTTGTCACCAACATATATACCCACATGACCTATGTATGATCCGCCAACAGAACTGGAGAAACAGATTATATCACCCGGCTGCATGGAACCCCTTGCAACCCAGTAGCCGTTGTTGGACTGATCGGCAGCTGTACGGTTAAGTGAAATTCCATGTAAAGAATAAACGTATTTTACAAATCCGGAGCAATCAAATCCCGAAGGAGACATTCCGCCATAAACATAGGGCGTACCTATATACTGTTTTGCTGTTGCAACAATGTTTTGACCGAAGCTTGTTGAGACTGTGGACGAAGCATCGGCAAATGCAACATAGTCGCCATGAACATATGCTGTTGTAGAATTGTAATTAATTTGATACCATGCATCTACTGTTCCGGTAATATCAACCGTTGAACCGTATGGGTAGGTGCCAACGATAGCTGACTGTGTGCTGGGTTGAGAGCGAATGTTAAGCATATCTGCTACGGTGTAAGCTCTCTCTCCGTCTGCGCTCGCTGTAACTGCAAAAGCAATTGACAATACAGCAACCACAAAAATAACTTTCAAAAAATGTTTCATTAAAAAATAACCTCCGTTAATTTTTTCGTACTTGCATGGCAAGCCGATTGACTAACTGAGATTATTATAACACTTGGCAAAACATTTGTCAAACTTTTTTAACATTTAAGTAACATATTTGCAAATGTTGCATAGGGTAAACGGTATATTACTATTAGAAATTACCAAAAAACTGTGCGGATTTAAGTTTAAAAGCAGAGGATAAACTAAATATCGTTCAGAAGCGGCCTCGTTTGTTAAAAACTTGTTACAATTATCGCAAATTTGTTAAAACTTTCTCAACAAACCCGATTATCTTGTATTCGCCGTTCCTTTCATCGCTGCGGATTATGGAATATTCCTCGGAAGTTGATGACGGAAGAAGAGCTATTATGTGATTATCCCTGAAATATCTTCGTACAAAGAATTCGCCATCAAGGATTCTTTGTGCCAATACAACGGCTTTGTTTGGTACAAATGAACTTCTTTTTACTATTATATAGTCATTTTTTGCAATACCGTCAGAGTCCATGGATGAATCGGGCATTTTGATACACATATATTTTTCATTTGAGTCGCTTACCATAAATCCCGGAAGCGTCAGATACGAATCCATATATTTTTGGTGTTCAAAATTCCCGGATTTTATGCTTTTGGGTGTGTAGTAGGGTATGTAACAATCGGCGGATGGTTGCACGGCACGGGGAAACTCCAAGTTGTTTTCTTTGCTTTGCGAATCGTCAAAATAAAGCATGTCTATAACAGAATATTCCAATGCATTTGCAATTTTTGTAAACATTTCCAGTGATGGTGTGCTATATCCCGTTTCGTAATTTGAAATGGTGGATTTTCCGACTGATAACTTGCGTGCAAGTTCTTTTTGGGAAAGATTTCTGGAATCTCTTGCTTTTTTAATTAATTTACCGTAATTTATTGTTGAGTTGGTCATTGTATATTCCTCTTTTTAAATTTTTTACTATTATATAACATATTGCCCGACAGGTCAAGATAAAACAGTAACCATTTAACGCATTTTTACATATTATATACAGAACCTGAATTATCGGAGGTGTTAATATGTGCTGTAACGGATTATTCAAATCTAACGACGGAATACTTTTCTTCATTTTGGTGTTCCTTTTATTGTTTGGCTGCTGCGACAATCAGGCGCAGGGATGCGACTGCTGATCTTTAATTAATTCTGTTAGGAGGTAAATTGGTAATGTTTAATCTTTTTGGTAACAATGGCTGTGGCGAAGGCGACAGCAGCACAATACTCTGGTTTATTATTCTTGTAATTCTTCTCTTTATGAAAAACGATAACGGAAACTGCGACAATAACAACGGTTGCGGATGTTGATAATTGTTTAAAGGAGGAACTGTTAATGGGAGATTGCTGTAATTCATGTTGTAATAATTCTTCAAACGGTCTCTTCGGAGGTTCGCTAATTTGGATTGTCATTGCCGTGATTGTTGTAATCTGGCTTTTTGGTGACAACAATAATTGCTGTAATTAAGAGATAAACAGCGGTGTCGGATGTCGGGGTATTGATGAATTTTTCAAAAAGCCTTGCATTTGACACCGCTTTTGTGTATAATATATCAGAAAATAATCAAAATTTAAATATTCGAAAAATTTTTGTTGACAATTTCTTCTTGATGTGATATTATCTTATTGCTGGATGAAAGCTCTTTTTTTTTGTGTGCAAATTTTTGGATTCACAAAATAAATCGAGTATAATATTATTTTTTCATAAATAGTGCAATGAAAGTTTAAGGAGGTGCAACGCACATGAGAACAAAAATCACTTTGGCATGCACTCAGTGCAAGCAGAGAAACTATGACACCATGAAAAACAAGAAAAACGATCCCGACAGACTTGAAATGAAGAAATATTGTCGTTTCTGCAGAGAGCATACACTGCACAAAGAAACAAAATAATCCTTATTTTCCTTGCAGGAGGTGATTGCTATGGCAGAAGCTGCAGCAAAAAAGAAAAAGTCAGGTAACAGAATAACCAGATTTTTCAAAGAGGTTAAATCCGAAATGAAAAAGGTTGTCTGGCCTACAAAGAAACAGGTTATAAAGAATACTCTTATAGTTATCGCAGTTGTTTTGCTTATCGGTATTGTTATCTGGGCCCTTGACTTTGGTTTTGGTCTTGGTATTGATAAGCTCGTCGGCAAATAACAGGACAGGTTCTGTTGTTCCGTAATTAAAAGGAGGCCGGAAGATGGGTAGCACAAACAGTGCATCAAAGAATGCAAAATGGTATGTTGTTCATACCTATTCCGGGTATGAAAACAAAGTAAAAACAAACCTCGAAAAGATTATCGAAAACAGAAGCCTTGAAAATCTCATTCTGGATATTAAGGTTCCCACAGAAGATGTGGTTGAATCCAAAGGTGAAGAAAAAAAGGTTGTAACCCGCAAAATCTTCCCCGGATATGTTCTCATAAAAATGGTTATGACTGATGACACTTGGTATATAATCAGAAACACAACAGGTGTTACGGGATTTGTTGGTCCCGGATCAAAGCCCGTTCCTCTCACCGAGGATGAGGTTGAAGCACTTGGTGTTGATGTGAGAGAGATTTTCGCTGAATATGAAGTTGGCGACAATGTAAAGATAATTGAAGGTGCTTTTGTAAATCAGACAGGAAGCGTTGAATCAATTGATAAACAAACCAAAAAGGTTAAGGTTAAGGTCGTTATGTTCGGAAGAGAGACATCTCTTGAACTTGACATTAATCACGTGGAATCTGTTTGATTGGTGCTGTACGGCACAAATTGTTTTATTAATAGCGACTGAATGTACGGTCGATATTATTTAAAGTGGGAGGATTAATTTCCGCTTACCACATTTGTTAATAGGGAGGTGTTCTTAAATGGCACAGAAAGTAACAGGTTACATTAAGCTTCAGATTGGAGCAGGCAAAGCCACTCCGGCTCCCCCGGTTGGTCCTGCACTCGGTCAGCACGGTGTAAACATCATGCAGTTTTGTAAGGAATTTAATGAAAGAACAGCAAAGGACGCAGGTCTTGTTATTCCTGTAGTTATCACTGTTTATCAGGACAGATCTTTTACATTTATCACAAAGACTCCGCCTGCAGCAGTGCTTCTTAAAAAAGCTTGCAAACTTGACAAAGCTTCAGGTGTACCCAACAAAGACAAAGTTGCTACTATCAGCAAAGATGCAGTCAGACAGATTGCAGAACAGAAAATGCCCGACCTCAATGCGGCAAGCATTGAAGCAGCCATGAGTATGATTGCAGGTACAGCAAGAAGCATGGGAATAGTTGTTGAAGACTAATTTCGTGCAGTTAGTGGGAGAAATTCAAAAATAATCTATGTAATTTGGATTTCGATTGACCACACAAGGAGGAATGTATAATGCGTAGAGGTAAAAATTACATTGAAAGTGCAAAATTAATTGACAGATCAAAGCTTTATGATCCCACAGAAGCATTTGATGCAGTAATCAAAGCTTCCAAAGCAAAGTTTGACGAAACAGTTGAAGCTCACATTAAGCTCGGTGTTGACTCAAGACATGCTGATCAGCAGGTTAGAGGCGCTGTTGTTCTTCCCAACGGAACAGGTAAAAAGGTTAGAGTACTTGTTTTCGCTAAGGGTGACAACGTACAGGCTGCCCTCGATGCAGGCGCAGACTATGCAGGCGGTGAAGAACTTGCACAGAAAATCCAGAGTGAAAACTGGTTTGAATTTGATGTTGTTGTAGCAACACCCGACATGATGGGTATTGTTGGTAGAATCGGTAGAATCCTCGGACCTAAGGGTCTCATGCCTAACCCCAAAGCAGGCACTGTATCTCCCGATGTTAAGAAAGCTGTTGAAGATATCAAAGCAGGTAAAATTGAATACCGTCTTGACAAAACCAACATCATTCACTGCCCCATCGGCAAAGTATCCTTCGGAGTTGAAAAGCTCAATCAGAACTTCCAGACTCTTATGGCTGCTGTCATCAAAGCTAAACCTGCTGCTGCAAAGGGACAGTATCTCAGAAGCGTAGCAGTAGCTTCCACAATGGGTCCCGGCGTTAAGCTTAACCCCGTTAAACTCGCTGACTGATAAAAAAGGTCTTGACAATTAATTGTTTATATGATATATTACTATATGTGTCCGCAGACAGTAGGTAGTCGAAAGATGTAAATCCTACCGAGGAATCATTTAATACTTACGATATTATAACGTGTATTATTATGCTTCCTGCTTTGCGGCAGGAAGCATTTTTGATATTTCGGGCACTGTGTTAATATATGTTAACTCACATTTTAACTCAGGAGGTGAATTCCATGCCAAGTGCAAATGTATTGGAACAGAAAAAACAAATCGTTGCTGAGCTCATTGAAACTCTCAAATCAGCTCAGGCAGGTGTTCTTGTAGACTACAGAGGTATTACTGTTGAACAAGATACTGCTCTTCGTACAAAGCTCAGAGAAGCCGGCGTTGAATATAAGGTTGTTAAAAACACCCTCACAAGATTCGCTGCAAATGAAGTAGGTCTTTCCGAACTCGACGAACAGCTCAACGGTCCTACAGCTCTCGCAATCAGCACAACAGACCCTGTTGCTCCCGCAAAGGTTCTTTCTGATTTTGCTAAAGATGTAGAAACAATCGAAATTAAAGCAGGTTTCCTCGACGGTAAAGTTATTACTCTCGACGAAGTTAAAACACTTGCTAACACACCCTCTAAAGAAGTTCTCATTGCAAAGATTATGGGCAGCATGAACGCTCCTATCTCCAAGCTTGTTAGAACTCTCCAGGCATTGGTTGATAACGGTGTTGAACCCGCAGACATCAATGTTGCTGCTCCCGCAGCAGAGGAAGCTCCCGTAGCAGAAGCTACAGAAGCACCCGCAGCAGAAGCTACAGAGGCTCCCGCTGAATAATATTAAAAACAAAATCAAAGCGGCAAAGACCGCAAACTAAATATTTAACCAGGAGGTAAATTATCATGGCAAATCTCGAACAGATCATTGCAGATATCAAAGAATTAAAATTATTAGAAGTTGCTGAATTAGTAAAAATGATGGAAGAAGAATTCGGTGTTAGCGCTGCTGCTCCCGTTGCTGTAGCAGGTGCTGCAGTTGCAGGCGGTGCTGCTGAAGCTGAAAAGACAGAATTCGACGTAGTTCTCGCTGATGCAGGTGCTTCCAAACTCAAAGTTGTTAAAGTTGTTAAAGACCTCACAGGTCTTGGCCTCAAAGAAGCTAAAGACGTTGTTGACGGTGCTCCCAAAACTGTTAAAGAAGGCTGCTCCAAAGAAGAAGCTGAATCAATCAAAGCTGCTCTCGAAGAAGCAGGCGCTAAAGTTGAACTTAAGTAATTTAAGTTTGATTTCGTAAAAATCCCGCGGTGAAAACACCGCGGTTTTTTTATGTGTCTTTTGTTGTAAATATTCACCAATGGTTTTTCGAAAAACTATATACGGTGTGTCATAAATGAAGGTGCAAAATATTGAGAGCTATTGCCAAAACCGCTTGCCGAGCGGTTTTGCAAGCTCTTTTTTTATTTGTGAATTTTTAAGCAAAAAAACTATTGACATTCAAGATATTGTGCTATATAATAGATAAAGACACTAGATATTGTTAAAATTTACAATGTATTATAAACTGTGAAAATATGCCGCTATTGACGGTTTATCATAGAAGGTATTAGATATAAAAACTGACACTAAATGGCAGATTGTTAGGGCCATACATAAAAGGAGAATGGAGAATGAAAATAGTAAAAAGAAGCGGCATGGAAGAAGTTTTTGATCGCGAAAAGATTTACCATGCCATTGAAAAAGCCAACGAGGCAACAGAAAAAACACCGGAGCTCAGCAAAAGACAAATTGAATATATCACAAATGTAATTGAAGACCACTGTAACGAAATGGGCAGAAGTCTCTCGGTTGAAGAAATTCAGGAGCTTGTTGAAACACACATAATACTTCAGGGTGCTCCCGAAACTGCAAAACGCTACATTAGATATCGATTCACCCGTAACCTCGCTCGTGTTGCAAACACAACCGACAATCAGATTCTAAGTCTCATCGAATGCAACAACGAAGAGGTTAAACAGGAAAATTCCAACAAGAACCCCACTGTTAACAGCGTTCAGCGTGACTACATGGCAGGTGAAGTTTCAAAAGACCTTGCAAAGAGAATCCTTTTGCCACCTGACATTGTTGAGGCTCACGAAAACGGAATAATTCACTTCCACGATTCGGACTACTATGCTCAGCACATGCATAACTGTGATCTGGTTAACCTTGAGGATATGCTTCAAAACGGAACCGTTATCAGCGGAACAATGATTGAAAAACCCCACAGCTTTTCAACAGCTTGCAACATTTCAACTCAGATTATTGCTCAGGTTGCGTCTAATCAATATGGAGGTCAGAGTATTTCTCTTGCTCATCTTGCGCCTTTTGTTCAGGTTTCAAGAGAAAAAATCCGCAAAGAAACAATCGAAACCATCATGGCAGCCGGCGGTGTTCCCGATGATGTTATTGTGTCTCAGATTGTTGAAAGAAACCTTCGCAAAGAAATTCAACGCGGAGTTCAGACTCTTCAATATCAGGTTGTTACTCTCATGACAACCAACGGACAAGCTCCCTTTATTACAGTGTTCATGTATCTTGGTGAAGCCAAAAACGAGCAGGAGAAAAAGGACCTTGCCATTATCATAGAAGAAACACTTCTTCAGCGCTATCAGGGTGTTAAAAATGAAGCGGGTGTATACATTACCCCTGCTTTCCCCAAGCTTATTTATGTTCTTGAAGAAGATAACATTACACCGGAATCGCCTTACTGGTATCTCACTCAGCTTTCGGCAAAATGTACTGCAAGGAGACTTGTTCCCGACTACATTTCCGAAAAGATGATGCTCAAACTCAAGGTGGATTCCAACGGCAACGGCAATTGCTACACATGCATGGGATGCCGGAGTTTTCTCACGCCGTGGGTTGATGAAAACGGTAATCCGAAATATTACGGACGCTTCAATCAGGGAGTTGTAACCATCAATCTTGTTGATGTTGCATGCTCTGCTTGCGTTGATGGTAAAGACGAAGATAAATTCTGGGATATTCTTGAAGAAAGACTTGAACTTTGTCACAGAGCTCTTCAGTGCAGACATGAACGCCTTGAGGGAACACGCTCCGATGCCGCTCCGATTCTTTGGCAGCACGGTGCACTTGCTCGTCTCGAAAAAGGTGAACCCATAGACAAGCTTCTTCACGGCGGATATTCCACAATATCCCTTGGCTATGCAGGTCTTTGGGAGTGTGTATATGCAATTACAGGCAAAAAGCTCACCGACCCCGAGGGCGAGGCTTTTGGTCTCAAAGTTATGCAGGCTCTCAATGATGCTTGTGCAAAATGGAAAGAAGCCGAAAACATTCACTACTCACTCTACGGTACTCCTCTTGAGTCAACTACCTACAAATTTGCAAAATGTCTTCAGAAGAGATTTGGAAAAATCAAAGGCGTTACCGATAAAAACTATATTACAAATTCCTATCACATTCATGTTACCGAAGAAATTGACGCATTTTCAAAACTTGCTCTTGAAGCCAAATTCCAGGCTCTTTCGCCCGGTGGTGCAATTAGCTATGTTGAGGTACCAAACATGCAAAATAACATAGATGCGGTGCTTCAGGTTATTCGCTTTATCTATGATAACATCATGTATGCAGAGCTTAACACCAAAAGTGATTACTGTCAGGAATGCGGTTTTGACGGTGAAATTGTGATTTACGAAGAAGACGGTAAGCTTGGTTGGAAATGTCCTAATTGCGGAAACACCGATCAGGCTAAAATGAATGTGGCGCGCAGAACATGCGGTTACATCGGCAGTCAGTTCTGGAATCAGGGCAGAACCCAGGAAATTAAAGAAAGGGTGCTTCATCTCTAATGAATTACGGAGCAATAAAGGAAACAGATATCGCAAACGGTGTGGGAGTGAGGGTTTCGCTCTTTGTTTCCGGATGTACCCATCACTGCAAAAACTGTTTTAACCCCGAAACGTGGGATTTTAACTACGGAGAGGTCTTTGACGAAGCAGTTCAAACTAAAATGATTAATCTACTATCTCCATCCTTCATAAACGGCTTGTCCCTTTTGGGGGGCGAGCCGTTGGAGGCGCAAAATCAGCGTGCACTTTTGCCTTTTGTGAAAAAGGTTAAGGAAAAATATCCTCAAAAGGACATATGGTGCTACAGTGGTTATACCTTTGAAACAGACATTTTAAGCGGAAAAGCCCACTGTGAGGTTACCGATGAGCTTTTGGCGTATATTGATGTTCTGGTGGACGGAGAATTTGTGGAAGAAAAAAAGAATATTATGCTCAAATTCCGCGGAAGTGAGAATCAGAGAATAATTGATGTTCAAAAGTCGCTTGAGATGAAAAAAACCGTACTCAAGGAACTTTAAAGATTTAAACCGAAACAAGAGATGTCAAAAGGCATCTCTTTTCTTTTTGGCTGTATATAACATTGGAATAATGTACAAAAACAAACAATAAAATTTGACAATTTTTGTTTGCTAAAAAACGGTAAACATTGTAAAACTATCTTTATTTTTATTTTCAAGTGTGATATAATCGAATTAAAAGGTAATAATAAAAAGACACATCGGCTCCTTGCCGGTATTACATATATGGTTGAACGATGCTGCTTTGCGTTTTGAGACAGGCATTTTTCAGCCACACGCGACGACATTAAATTTATACGGAGATAAGGAGAAAAACTATGAATTTATTTGACGTACTAAGCCTTATCGGCGGTCTTTGCCTCTTCCTGTTCGGTATGAATGTTATGGGAGATGCCCTGGAGCGTCGTGCAGGAAACAGTCTCAAATCACTTCTTGGGAAAATGACCACAAAAAAATCTGCCGGTTGGTTCACCGGTATGGGTGTGACGGCAATCATTCAAAGCTCGTCCGCCACAACAGTTATGGTTGTGGGTTTTGTAAACTCGGGAATCATGACTCTTAAACAGGCTATTAATGTTATTATGGGTGCCAATGTGGGTACAACGGTTACCGCATGGATTCTCAGTCTCGGCGGTGTAAGCGGAGACAATGTTTTTATTCAACTTCTGAAACCTATGTCTTTCACTCCGGTTCTGGCGCTTATAGGCATTGCTTTTCTCATGTTTTTCAAAAGCAACAAAAAGCATGATACCGGAATGGTTCTTCTCGGTTTTGCCACACTGATGTTTGGTATGGATACAATGTCTGCTGCTGTTGCGGGGCTTAAAGATGTTCCTGCTTTCAGAGAAATTTTGCTGATGTTCCAAAATCCCATTCTCGGTGTTCTTGCCGGCGCAGTTATCACCGCCATCATTCAGTCCAGTTCAGCATCGGTCGGTATTTTGCAGTCGCTCACATCAACCGGTCAGGTTACCTTTGGCGCAGCTGTTCCAATTATCATGGGTCAGAATATCGGTACATGTGTAACAGCTCTTATTTCGTCGGTTGGAACAAACAAAAATGCAAAGCGTGCCGCATTTGTGCATCTTATGTTCAATATTATCGGCACTGTTGTTTGGCTCATTGTGTTCAGCATTGCAAAGCTGTTCCTCAGCAAAACGCTTCTCAACATGTCAATGGAATCTTTTGAAATTGCCGTTGTTCACACTTGCTTTAATGTTCTTTGTACACTTTTATTGCTTCCTATGGGCGGGATTTTGGAAAGGCTTGCTCATAAGTTTGTCCCCGATGACAAACAGCCCGAGGTTCAGTCCGAGCTCGACGAGCGTCTTTTGGCAACACCTGCGGTTGCTCTTGAAAGATGCCGTGTTGTTGCAACCGAAATGGCAGAGACTTCAATATCTGCAATGAGAGATGCCATTACCTGTCTTGATAATTATACACCCGAACTTGCGGAGAGTATCAGAGAAAGAGAAGAGCAAAGTGACCATTATGAGGATATCATAGGAACATATCTTGTTAAACTCAGTTCTCATCAGACAAGTACCGAAAACAGTGCAAAATCGGCAGAGCTTTTAAAACTTATCGGTGATTTTGAACGTATTTCCGACCATAGCGTCGATCTTCTTGAGGCTGTTGAAGAGCTTCGTGAGAAAGAACTGTCTTTCTCCAAGTCCGGTAAGGAAGAAATCAGAGTTCTTGCATCTGCTGTCGGTGAAATTATTGAAATGGCATATGATTGCTTTATTAATAATGATGTTCAAAAGGCATACAACATTGAACCGCTTGAACAAATTATTGACCGACTCAAAGAACAGCTTCGTACACGCCACATTTTCAGACTTCAGCAGGGTGATTGCAGCATAGAAACAGGATTTGTATGGTCTGATCTTCTCACTTGCTTTGAAAGAACTTCCGATCACTGTTCAAACATTGCTGCATGTGTTATTGATGCGGCAGAAGGCAACATGAGTGTCCATCAGTCCATAAGGGCGTTTAAGGCGGGAAGTCCTGAATTTCAGGCAAGTTATGAAGAATATAAAAAGAAATACGCACTTGCAGGTGCAAACAGCTAAAGGTTATAGAGTGCAAAAATTTCTGCGTGAAATTTTTGCACTCTTTCTAATTCAATAAAATATTGACAAATCATGTATTTGGGAATATAATGTATTTTATACAGGAAAATTGTATAAAACCAACGGATTTTATCTTTTTATGGGGTATTTGGTATGGATATAAATTATTATAAAAAATATGAGCCCATTGGCGGGAAGTGGCACATCACCCGCGAACTCGGACGCGGTTCGTACGGGGTTGTGTATGAAGTAGAAAGAAAAGATTACGGAGACACAAAGTCTGCAATGAAAATCTTGTCTATTCCTTCTCACCCCGGTGAGGTTGAAAACTTTAAAAATGAAAATTATGATCTTGATGAGAAAAGTGTAAGAAGTCATTTCTATGCTTATGTTGAGGATTTTGTAAAAGAATTTCAACTCATGTCAAAGCTTCGCGGTCACAGTAATATTGTCAGTTACGAAGATCATGATGTTATTGAAAAAGAAGGAGAAATAGGCTGGGATATATTCATCCGAATGGAGCTTCTGACTCCGCTTCATGAATTTCTTGCGGGAAAGACTGTCAATGAAGCGGCAGTTATAAGGCTTGGTATAGATATGTGTGAGGCTCTTAAAGTTTGTGAAAACAATAAAATCATTCACAGAGACATAAAACCCAGCAACATATTTGTGTCGCCGACGGGCAGTTATAAGCTTGGCGATTTTGGCGTTGCACGAACAATGGAGAAGGCTGCGTGTGAAATGTCCAAGAAGGGTACATATACATACATGGCACCTGAGGTTTTCAGAGGTGAAGAATATGACATGACTGTTGACATCTATTCGCTCGGAATAGTAATGTACAAGCTTCTTAATAACAATCTTGAACCTTTCCGGACAGACCGCGTGTCTGCCGGAGATGATTCGGCAATGACAAGAAGAATGAAGGGTGAAGCTATGCCCAATCCTGCGAATTGCAGTGATAAATTGGCAAAAATCATTCTTAAGGCGTGTGCATACAAGCCCGAATTCAGATATCAAAGTGCAGAGGAAATGAAAAAAGATCTTGTTGCGCTTTTCGGAAACGCAGAAACCCCAACACCCGGTACGGAGACTTCTGCTCCTGCAAAGACGGTATCCGGAACTGCATACGATGCGTGGGTTAGTTCGTCAAATGTTTTGTTTAAGTCTATAGATTCCGATACACGTTGGAGATGCCCGAGATGTGACATGGCAAATGACAATAGAGATGCTGCATGCTTTGTGTGCGGATGCCAAAAAAGCGTCTATGTTCAGCCTGCCAGAAAAAAAGATTCTTTTGCCACAGATCTTAATGACCACCATGCATCTGCCACAATCAGAACAGGTGTCCCGAAAGCTCCCATAGATATGAGAGATATCAATGCAGAATTTCGCAGACGTAGTGAAGAAAAACCTTACATCCCCGAAGAAAAAAGCACAGGGAAAGGTGTATATATCGGAATTGCAATTTTTCTGGTTATTCTTATCATTGTTGCAGCATTGCTCGTTGCTCCGGCGCTTAATTGATAAATCATATAATAAAACATAAAATGCCGTGTTCATTATGAGAACACGGCATTGTTATATTTTTTTGATATTGTAAATTTTGTCATGCCCTGGGATGAGTCTTATTGTATATTTCTCTGATTCCCGTGTGCATAAGACGGGCATAGGCTTGAGTTGACGATATATCCTTGTGACCGAGCATTTCCTGAAGTGATGCGAGATCGGCACCGTTTTCCAGAAGATGTGTTGCAAAGGAATGACGGAATGTGTGTGGTGTTATTTCTTTTTTTAAACCGATTCTGATTGCATACAGTTTAACAATCTTCCAAAATCCCTGCCTTGACATCGATGTTCCGGAACGGTTCACAAAAAGTGCGTTTTCATTTTCCGAGGCGAGGTGTGGCCTTGCAAGAGTTAAATATTGTCTCAGCCACAAGACCGAGGTTTTGCCTATGGGAATAATGCGGATATTGTTAGTTCGGATGCATTTCACATATCCTATGTCTGCATCGACATCCGAAAGTCTGAGAGAAATCAGTTCGGACACCTTTATTCCGCTGGCATAAATGAGTTCAAGCATTGCTTTGTCTCTTATACCGAGTTTGGTTGAAACGTCCGGTGCTTCAAGGAGTTCGTCCATTTCTTCGAGAGTGAGGGTGGTCGGTCTTTTTTGTTGCTGTTTCATAAGTGTTATGCCGGTTGTCGGATTCTTTTTCACAATGCCGTTTGATATGAGATAAACGAACAGTGACCGAAGTGATGCCAGACATCTTTGTACGGATGAATCTGCTTTTCCGCTTTTTTGCATTGTGAGAATAAACTCGGTAATGAGACTTTTATTTGTATGCAAAATGTCCTTACCCTGTGTTTGGGCAAATGCCGAAAAGCTGTTAATGTCACAACGGTATGCTTGCAGAGTGTTTTCTGAGAGCATTTTGTCATTCTTTAAATATTCTGTAAATTTTGATATTATTGTATTATCCATAAAACCAGTTCCTCTTTTAAACGGTAATTTTTTTCTTAATTTCTGTAAGTGTTGGTTGTTAAGGCTGAATCAGAGTATATAAAACATCAGCACGGAAATCAAGGCCTCAATAGCAGAAATCAGGCAAAGACATCCGCAAAGCATGGTCATTGTAAAAAAGTGAGAAATGCGCTCCTTGCCTGAAGTGGTAACGGCACGCTTGGTATTTTCTCTTTTTTTTATGGGATGGCGTATGGCACAAGTATACATGGCAAAAGTGACAGTCAGGGAAAAGGAGAGAGGAATAACCACTGAAATAAACGAAGCTAATGTTCCTTTCCATGTGTAAATCCTAATGAGAAATGAGGTTGCCAATGATGTGGAAAAGCCTTTAAAGACCGCGGATAGAGCGGTTAGGGGAATAAGAGTGACATGGCATGATGCAAAAAGCAAAAACAACGTTAAACCAATATTTGCCGATATTCCGTTTTTGAAAATAGTAAAAAAAGATGTTTTTTTTTCAAATGTATTGCAGATATATGTCTTAACAACGTCAAAACTTGCACCCGAAGTTTTTGTGGCGCAAAAGAGAGCGCAAATAGCGCCTGCAAGCCAGCAACACACCAAAAGTGTAAAAATTCTTTTGTTTTGTCTCAAAAATTGATTCAGAGCATCCACCTAAAATCACCCCGGTTATAAATATGAACACCCGGGGTAAAATATGAATCATTTTCCCATTTTATTTGCTTTTTCAACACACGCATTCACTGCTTCAATTACAGATGCACGAAATCCGCAGTTTTCGAGAGCTTGCACTGCCTCAATTGTTGTTCCGCCGGATGAACAAACCATGTCTTTGAGTACCGCAGGGTGAAGTCCTGTTTCCAAAACAAGAGCGGCACTTCCGAGAACTGTCTGGGCGCTTAGCATATATGCGGTTTTGCGGTCTATTCCGTGCTTAACGGCGGCATCCGCCATGGCTTCAATAAACATGAATACATATGCCGGACCACTTCCGTTTATTGCGGTACACGAATCAATCAGCTCTTCTTTTATCACAGCTGTTTTTCCGGAACAGGAAAAAATTCTTTCTGCATACTCCAGCTCATCGGAATTTACATCCTTTGCAGGAGCCAGAACGCACATGCCTTCCTTGGCTTTGAGGCAAAGATTTGGCATTACTCTCACAATTTTAGAAGTCAAAAGTGAGTCCGACAGTTTTTGAAGAGTTACTCCTGCTGCAATTGAGATAAACACTTTGCCTGAAAGGTCACCGTTTTGTTTTAAAACGTCAATTACTTCAAAAATATTTGCCGGCTTTACGGCAAGAACAATAAAGTTACACTCAGAAACTATTCTTTTGAAATCGGCATATTCCACTCCATAGCCTTTTAAGACATCGTTTGTTATTTTGTCGCACACTAAAATGTCTTTGGCATCAAACTTTTTGCTTTCAATCATTCCTGAAATTATGGTGCTTCCCATGTTTCCTGCACCTATGAATCCTGTTTTATACATATATGTTCATCTCCGTTATATTAAAATTTATGCGTGAAACCAATTATAGCACAGCCAAAAGAGCAAGTAAAGGAGTTTTTTAAAATAATTCGATATTATGTAAACTTTGTATAAAAGAAGAATCTGTTTTTTGGGGATTTTAATAATTGGTTGAATTTAAATGTACAAAACTGTTGAAATAAAATATCTTTAGTGTTATAATTAATTTACCTTATAAAATAATTCTGGAGGATGTTACGATGACATTATTAACACGCGAAAAACTTGAATGTGCACTTGGCGATGCCCTTTCGAAAATAGATGGTGCAATTCCCACATTCTCAGACAGCTTTCCGTCTGCGGCAAGCACAAACGGTGTTTATGCACCGGTGGAAAACAAAAGCGGCTGGACACAGAGCTTCTGGACGGGTATGCTGTGGCTTGCATATGAATTTACAAAGGATGAAAAGTATCTCGACACCTTAAAGGGACTTCTTCCTTCGTTTGTAAACAGAGTGGACAACATGGTTGGCATGGGCGACCACGACATAGGCTTTGTATTCACACTTTCAACTCTGGCAGGATACAAGATTACCGGAGATGAATATTTAAAAGAAAAATCAATTAATGCGGCAAAGGTTTTGGCAAATCGTTTTCGTGAAAAGGGACAGTTTATACAGCTTGCAGGTGATGCAGATTGCAAAGACAAAGCTCTTTACCGTCTCATAATTGACTGTCTCATGAATATTCACCTTCTCTATTGGGCAGGTGAGGAAACAGGAGATGCGGAGTTTACGAGAAAGGCATTTGCACACTTTAACACCACAATGGAAACCGTGGTGAGGGATGACGGTTCAACATTCCAGAATTTTTACTTTGACCCCGAAACAGGTGACAGACTCGGAGGCGGAACAAAGCAAGGGCTTTCGGACACAAGTTGTTGGTCAAGAGGTCAGGCGTGGGGTGTAACCGGTATTCCCTTTACATATTCACACATGAAAAACGACTCCATAATTGAAAAATACTGTTTGATTACAGACTATTATCTCGATCATTTGCCAAAGGACAAAATTGCATATTGGGATTTGTCATATACCGATGGTGATGAACCTCGTGACAGCTCCGCGGCGGCAATTTCAGTATGTGGACTTTTGGAAGCATGCAGAACAATGCCTTTGGATGCCGAGCATAAAGCGCGTTATGAAAAAGCTGCCGAAGAGATTATGAATTCTCTCATTGACACATGTTCAACAAAAAACATGCCTCATTCAAACGGACTTCTTACTCATGCTACATATTACTATGCCGGAAATCTGGGTATAGACGAGTGTAATATCTGGGGAGATTATTTCTACATGGAAGCTCTCATGAGATTTTTGAATCCTGACTGGAAAAAATACTGGTGATTGAGCGTTCGGAGAACGTTTCCCGCATATATTATTGGTGCAATTTGCATTGAAAAACATGTGAAAATTTGTGATAATTTCTTATTGTAATTATTATGAAAATAATATAAAATTAAAGTGTATTATGTCGACTTAGGTTAGACAATAAAAATTTTCACGGAGGTTGAAAGAAATGAAAAAATTATTGGCATTGCTTCTGTGTCTTGTAATGGTAATTCCCTTTGCAGGATGTTCAGAAGAAGAAGAGGGTTTCAAGGTTGGATTTATTTTCCTTCACGATGAAAACTCAACTTATGACAAAAACTTTATTGATGCGGCTAAAGCTGCAACAGAAAAGCTCGGTCTTTCAGAAGATCAGGTTGTGTTCAAAGTGAACATTCCTGAAGGCGCAGAATGCTACGAAGCAGCTGCAGAACTTGCAGATGACGGTTGTGACCTCATTTTTGCTGACAGCTTTGGTCATGAAGATTACATGATTCAGGCAGCAAAAGAATTTTCCGATGTTACATTCTGTCACGCAACCGGTACAAAAGCTCATACCGAAAAGCTCCCCAACTATTTCAATGCATTTGCTTCTATTTATGAAGGCAGATACCTTGCAGGTGTTGCAGCAGGTATGAAGATTAATCAGATGATTGAAGAAGGTAAATTCACTGCAGACAAAGCTAAAATGGGTTATGTTGGTGCATTCCCCTATGCAGAAGTTAAATCCGGTCTCACATCATTCTATCTTGGTGCAAAATCTGTTTGCCCCACAGTTACAATGGAAGTTAAGTATACAAACTCCTGGTTTGATATTTCCGCAGAAAAAGAAGCTGCAAATGCTCTTATTTCTGACGGATGTATCCTTGTCAGCCAGCATGCAGACTCCGAGGGTGCTCCCAAAGCTTGTGCAGAAGCAGGTGTTCCAAATGTTGCATACAACATTGACACTCGTGAATGGGGTCCCGACACAGCTCTCATTTCCTCAAAAATCAACTGGCAGCCATATTTCGAACACATTATCGATGCTACTATGAATGATAAAGAAATCACTCAGGATTATTGCGGAAGTCTCGCAGACGGCGGTGTTGAAATTCTTGGTCTCAACGAAACAGTTGCTGCTCCCGGAACTAAAGAAAAGCTCGAGGAAGTTAAACAAAAACTCATTTCCGGAGAAATCAAAGTATTTGATACAGCAACCTTTACCAAAGATGGTGCAACACTCACTGAATATATGGCAGATGTTGATTCTGATGCGGAATTTGCCCCCGACACACAGGCTATTTCCGAAGGATATTTCCATGAATCAGAATTCCGCAGCGCGCCTTACTTCGACATTGATATTGACGGAATCACAACAATAGAATAATTTGTTTTATACGGTTCAGGCAGAGCCAATGCTCTGCCTGAATTTGGTTTTTCTTGAAATTGTTTTTGCTTGTCTTAAAAAACGAATAAAGGAGTCATTATTTGTTTTTTAAGACAAACAAACAACTTGTTTTTTATTTAAGGAGGAGATTTTGTGAGTGAAAAACGCATTGCTTTGGGACTCAGAAATATAACAAAAGTCTTTGGGGACAAATATGCCAACAAGAATGTTTCGCTCGATGTTTATCACGGCGAAATTCTTTCGGTGCTTGGTGAAAACGGAAGCGGAAAAACATCTCTTATGAATGTTGTTGCCGGCATATACACACCCGATTATGGTCAGATTTTCATAGACGGCAAAGAGGTGTCCATCAATTCACCAAAGGATGCTTTTTCTTTTAATGTGGGCATGATTCATCAGCATTTTAAGCTTGTTGATGTTTTCAGTGCTACTGAAAATATTGTTCTCGGCATAGATGACGGAGGCTTTGATTTGAAGAAAGCTCGTGAAAAAATCGTTCAAATTGCTGAAAAATACGGATTCATTATTGATCCCGATAAAAAGATATATGACATGAGTGTCTCTGAAAAACAAACGGTTGAAATTATACGTGTGCTTTATCGCGGTGCCGATATTCTCATTCTTGATGAGCCTACTGCGGTTCTCACTCCTCAGGAAACAAAAGTGCTTTTTAACGTTCTTCGTCGTATGCGCGACGACGGGAAATCTATCATTATTATAACCCATAAGCTTCATGAGGTTCTCAGCCTTTCCGACAGAGTTGCAGTTCTCAGAAAGGGTGAATATGCAGGAACCGTTATTACCTCGCAGACAAATGAAAAAGAACTTACTGAGCTTATGGTTGGCGGCAAAGCCGATCTCAACATTCACAGAGATGAGCCGAAAAACGCTGCAACTCGTCTTACGGTTTCGGGCATAAACTGCAAAAATCGTGAAGGTGTAACTGTTTTGAAGGACGTATCCTTTGAAGCGAAAGCCGGCGAGATTCTTGGTATTGCCGGTATTGCAGGAAGCGGTCAAAGAGAGCTTCTTGAGGCTATTGCCGGTCTGCAAAAACTTGAAGACGGCGAGGTTGTCTATATTGATCCCAAAACACATGAAAAAGAGAATCTACGCAACAAAACTCCGTTAGAAATTCGTGAAATGGGAGTGCGACTTTCATTTGTACCCGAAGACCGCCTTGGTATGGGACTTGTCGGAAACATGGGTATTGTTGATAACATGATGCTCAGGAGCTACCGCAAAGGGCATTCCATGTTTGTAAGCAGAAAAGAGCCAAAGAATTTGGCAGATGAAATAATCGACAGACTTCACATTGTTACCCCGGATGCAGAAACTCCCGTAAGAAGACTTTCCGGCGGTAATGTTCAAAAGGTTTTGGTGGGAAGAGAAATTGCCGCAGCACCCACGGTGCTTATGGCGGCATATCCGGTGCGAGGTCTTGATATTGGTGCATCTCATACTATCTATGACCTTCTCAACGAGCAAAAGAAAAAAGGCGTTGCAGTAATTTTTGTTGGTGAAGATCTTGATGTGCTTATTGAACTTTGCGACAGAATCATGGTTCTTAGTGGCGGTGCGGTCAGTGGAATTGTGAACGGTCGACAGACAACAAAAGAAGAGATTGGTCTTCTTATGACAAAGTCCAAGGAGGAATCGGCAAATGAACAATAATGGAACAACCATCAATAAAAATGCTCAACAAATTCATGAGCCGCTTTTTCAGGTTACCAAACGTGCATATACAACATGGCAAAAAGCATGGATTATCCGTGCAGTTGCAATTGCAGTGGCGTTGGTGATATGTGCAGTTGTAATTGTGCTTGTAACAGGACTGAATCCTCTCAATGTATATGGCACAATGTTTGAGGGTAACTTTGGAACAGAGCGAAAAATCTGGAACCTTCTTCGTGAAATCGCAATGCTTCTTTGTGTGTCTTTGGCGGTTACTCCTGCATTTAAAATGAAATTCTGGAATATCGGTGCTGAAGGGCAGAGTCTTATAGGAGCGCTGGCATCGGTGGCTTGTATGATATATCTCGGAGACAAACTTCCGAATGGGGTTTTAATTCCTGTTATGCTTATATCATCTGTTTTGGCAGGTGCTTTGTGGGGACTCATTCCTGCATACTTCAAAGCAAAATTCAACACAAACGAAACATTGTTTACTCTCATGATGAACTATATAGCAATGCAGCTTGTTGCATTTTGCATTGTATTTTGGGAAAATCCCAAAAACTCAAATAATGTCGGTGTTATCAATTCATCAAGTAAGTCGGGATGGTTGCCGGTTATCGGTGATCAGAAATACCTGCTTCCGGTTCTTATTGTTGCACTTCTTACGGCGGTTATGTTCATTTATCTCCGCTACAGCAAGCAGGGTTATGAAATATCGGTTGTTGGGGAAAGCCAGAATACAGCCAAATATGTCGGAATAAATGTGAAAAAAGTTGTTTTGAGAACAATGGCAATTTCAGGCGCTATTTGCGGTATTGCAGGATTTCTTATCACATCGGGAGTTGACCATTCCATCAGGTCGGACACCATTGGCGGACTTGGTTTTACAGCAATCATGGTATCGTGGCTTGCTAAATTTAACCCCATATATATGGTACTTTCGTCATTTCTCATTGTATTTCTCGAAATCGGAGCAAGCTCAATTGCAACAGATTTCAAGCTCAATGAGAGCATTGCTGATGTTTTAACCGGAATTATACTGTTCTTTATCATCGGCTCTGAATTTTTCATACAGTATAAACTGAAATTTCACAAAAGAGATAAAAAGGAGGCGTAATATATGTTAATAACATTTTTAAGTAAGGCAGTTGAACAGGCTATTCCGCTTCTGTTTGGATCTACCGGTGAAATCATAACCGAAAAATCCGGAAATCTGAATCTTGGTATTCCCGGAATCATGTATATGGGCGGATGTGCCGGTATTATGGGGGCATATATTTATGAAAACTCCGTAGCAGTACCGTCACCGTTTTGGTGCATTTTAATTCCGCTTTTATCATCAGTAATCGGTGCCGGGTTTTTGGCGCTTATATATAGCTTTCTTACAATTACTCTTCGTGCCAACCAAAATGTGACCGGTCTTGCCATTACAACCTTCGGTATAGGCTTCAGTGACTTTTTTGGCGGTTCGCTTGTTGGCATAATGGGTGGTGACGGCCAGCTTTCGGTGGTAACAAGTGCAAGCTATTTCAAAAAATCCCTGCCCTTTGCCGATAATCTCGGAAGAGTGGGAGAGCTGTTTTTTTCCTATGGTTTCCTGGCATACCTTGCAATCATAATTGCAATTGTGGCGGCTTGGTTTTTAAAACGCACTCGCTCCGGACTTCAACTTCGTGCTGTAGGTGAAAATCCGGCAACAGCAGATGCTGCCGGCATTAATGTTACAAAGTACAAATACATTGCAACATGCATAGGCGGTATCATTGCAGGTCTGGGCGGTCTCTATTTTATTATGGACTACACAGGCGGCTCGTGGACAAGTGGTGGATTTGGTGACAGGGGTTGGCTTGCTATTGCTCTTGTAATTTTTGCCACATGGAAACCGAATATCGGAATTTTGGGATCGTTTATTTTTGGTGGCTTGTATATTGCTTATTATTATACCGGAAACCTTGGCAGAAGTGCCGGTGAGCTTTTCAAAATGCTTCCCTATCTTGTAACAATTATCGTGCTTGTAATTACAAGCATGAGAAACAAAAAAGAAAATCAACCCCCCGAAAGTCTTGGGCTTCCTTATTTCAGGGAAGAACGTTAGTGTGTATCACGATTGAAGGAGTGAATTTACATGATATGTGAAAAATGCGGAAAAAAAGTGACCGGCAAATCATCGATATGTGAAAGCTGCGGTCATCCGATTAAATTTGAAGGAGCAGGAAAATTTTCAATCAACATCACGGCTACTTCGGGTAGTTTTGCCCCAACGGAAGCAAACACGCCTGCTCCGGTTCAAATTGTTACCCCTCCGGCTACATCCAAGGGTGTTTTTGCAGTGATTGTGGCTATTGCAGTGTGCATTTCGTTGCTTCTTGGCTGGCTTGGAAACACGTTCATTATGGGTGATGGTTCGAATCAGGCAAAAGATGTTTCTAAGGAAGTATCAACTACATCAGATAGTGACAAAAACAAGTCCGACAAAAAAATCAACGAATCCGAAAAAGAATACAAAATTTCGAAAGATGTCAAAGAAGAATTTGGTGAAGAAATCGCAAATGGTGAGCAGTATTATCTTTTGGCAAAAGAGGATAAAGATAATGCGGTAATCACAATATATGATTGTGAAAAAGAAGAAGCTGTTCTTGAAAATGAAGCTATAGAGAATTTCATATTTAATGAAATTTTCAATTTGCCTCTGACGGATGAAGCACAAGCATCAGCTGAACCGACGGAAGAGTCCGATGGTGCTGAGCCTGCAATAATAGAAGTTTCATTTGAAACCATGCTGGAAACTCTTCAGGATAACACCGTTTATATTGGCGAAGGCGTTTTTGCTGTAATAAACAACAGAGAAGACGAAAAAGACGATGAAGATGGCTGGTATGCTGTCAAAGGCGAAAATGTTTATGTGATTTCTGCCGGTGAAGACGGAAAAAAATTTGAGTTCAAAATTAGTACAGATGATGTTAAAGTGGATTTTATAAGTGAATATAAGGACGGATATATGCTTGCATACAGCGAAGATTCATCTTGGTGTTTCACATATTCACCAAAAGGTCGTAAAGCAGGTCCAAAGCTTTGTCATGAAAAACCTGATGTAGAAAATGGAAGAACGGGTGAGTACTTGTTTATCGACGGCAAACTCTACAGTATGGAGAATCTGATGGAAGCCGATGATGTTGAATATGACATCATCTGCGAAGACGATAAATTTGTTGTTGAGTATAAAATAGAAGATAAAACCAAGAAAGAAACACAACTTGAGGATGATAAAACACCCGATGGTGACGAAAACTCCGGAGATGGCAACATACTGCCGAATCCGCCTTACGAAGGAACTGACAAACATAATAAAAATGCCTATCTCAGAAATTCGGAAGTTGTCTAATTTACAGTTCGAAACTGACACATTTAAACGGAATTGACAGTTAATAAGTTTGTAAGGAGAGGATTTTATGTTTTGTTCAAATTGCGGGAAAAACATTCCGGATAAAGCCATGTTTTGTCCGGGATGCGGGAAAGCGGTTGCCATGACACCCGTTGTCCAAAACGAAACAATCCCGCCGGCAGAAACAGAGCCCGTTTTAAATAATCAAACCGAGTCTTTGAATTATCAACAGCCTCCGACATATGCAAAGCAAACTCAAGAATATATACAGCAAGCACCGGCATATGCAGAGCAACAAGTTCCTGCTTTTGTACAGCAACAAGCTTCGGCACCTGAGCCACCTGTAGCTGGTGTTGCCCCCAAAAAGCCACCTTTAAAAAAAGACAGTGAAAAACAAAAGGTTTCGCAGGTTTTGTTGTCTGCCCTAATTTGTATATTTATTTTTGTATTTATGCTTGTTACTTTTGGAATTGTTACCGTAAGAGAAGCGGGAGGTAGTGAAAATGTACGCCAACTTCCCTCTGAAATTGACCCGGTGACTGTGCTTGAAGCAATGGACAACAATCAAATTGAATCGGGCGATGAATCCGATGTGAGACGGGCATATAATAAAATGGAAATTAAAGATTTTTTGGCTGATGTTCTTGCAATGATTTCCAACTATATTTTTGATGACGGCAAGCTCCAAGAAATTGACCCGGAAGATGTGTATTACATAATAATGGAGGATTCCGAATTGCTTCATGACAAAACGGGATATAGTTTGGATTCGGAAGATGTCGCTGTTTACCTCAACGATGATGGAGAAGAGCTGATATACAATCTATCCTCCAAAGATGGTGAGTTTGTTGAAATTTACGACAAGGTTGGCATCTTTTGCTCAAAATGGATTGTTGCAATTTTAATTTTGATTCAGATGGGTCTTCTTGTCCTTCTTTTTAAAATTCAGAAATGGAGCATCAGAACTCTTTCGTGGATTGGTGCAACAGTTATTGCAGGGGCCCTTACATATATGATTGTTTTTGGAATGTTTGGTTCTCAACTTATTACATCGGCTTTGCAATACAACGAACTGCTGTACGAATTGATAAATGTTGTTATGGATCTCGTTTTCTGGTTCATAATAAAACTTGGATTGATACTTATTGCCGTTGGCGGCGTTATGATTGTTACTCATATTGTTGCGGGAAAAATAAGAAAATCCAAACGCAGCACAGCGGCTGCATAACAAGTAAGGTTTTGATTGACCAATATATAAGGAAAGGGTGCAGAGCGGTATGGCAAAAAAAGAATATGAAAAAATATACAAAATGACCGCTCGTTGTCCATATTGCGGTGAAGCGCTATATGAAGACGAAATGTGCAGATGTCAGTTCGAGGATGAGGTTGAAATTCGGACGGAAGTTGCCATAAGAACCGAGGTTACAATACGTTCCGGTTTGTCATCATCACATCCCGAATCAAAAGAAATTGCAGCATCTTCTCAATATTGCGGATATTGCGGTCGGTTGCTTGCGCCGGGTGAATCATGTTCCTGCAAATCGGCAGACGCAAAACATGTACCAAAGCATGCAATTCCCAAGGCTGTAAAGCCTGCCGCAGAACCTGCGTTATCCGGGTCGCTTTTGGGAAAGATGAGCGCGGTTTCTCCAAAAAGACCGGAAACAACCCCGGGGCTTAAATCAACCATGCGAAAAGAAACCGGCGTTTCTTCGGCAGAAGCGGCATTTCATCGCACGGGAAAAGGATTTTTAAATAAAGCTAATGATTTAGATTAAACAAAAGAAATGGAGTGTTTTTTATGAGCAGTAACTACAGAATTACTTACAATGTCGATATGGTGTTTTGTATCGATGCAACAGGCAGTATGGGTGGCGTTATTAATATGGTTAAAAATAATGCCCTTCATTTTTTCAATGATGTAACTCAGGCAATGGCACGAAAGAATAAAACCATAGACAAACTCAGAGTAAGGGTTGTAGCTTTTCGTGACTATATTGCAGATGGTGATGATGCAATGCTTGTAACCGATTTCTTCTCGCTTCCCGAGCAGACTGCAGATTTTGAAAGATGTGTAAACAGCATTGAAGCATTTGGCGGCGGAGATGATCCCGAAGACGGTCTCGAAGCTCTCGGATATGCAATAAGATCAAACTGGAACGCCGAGGGTATGAAGAAAAGGCAAGTAATTGTTGTATGGACCGATGCCACAACTCACGATCTCGGTTTTGGTGCAAGTGCTCCCAACTATCCTTCAAGAATGGCGAAAACCTTTGATGAACTTACTGCATGGTGGGGTGACTGTCAGAACAGCGGATACATTAATCAGAATGCAAAAAGACTTTTGCTATTTGCTCCAAACGGACCCCACTGGAATGTTATTTCTGACACATGGGACAATGTAATTCACTTCCCCTCTGTTGCCGGAAAGGGCTTGGGCGAATATGACTACGAGCAGATTATAGATTCTATTTCCAATACAATTTGACAGGTGTGATTTATATGGCTACAAATAATAAAAAGGGCTCATTGCTCACGTTTGTGGATTCCATGTTTGTTGTTGCCGGAGAAATGATAGAGCAAAACGGTGAGGACAGCTATTCATACTGCCTTGGCAATAAATTTGGCTATATCGGAGTTTTTGACGGTTGCGGTGGAATAGGTTCGCGTAAATATGAAAATTATGATAACAAAACCGGCGCCTACATTGCATCCCATGTTTCGGGACTTACCATGCTCGACTGGTTTAAGAAGTTTTGTGCCGCAGATTATGAACTTTCGTCAAACAACATAAAAAACATTTGTGACTCAATTAAGGATAACCTTGAAAGAGAGCTTAAAATTTTTGAGTCATCTTCCGCTACAGCAGCAATAAAAGGTTCTCTGACAAAGAATTTTCCGACAACTGCGTCCATGATTCTCTTTACATCCAACAAAACCGAAATGTATGCTGCCTACATTTGGGCCGGAGACTCAAGAGGCTTTCTTTTGACTGAAGACGGTCTGTTTCAGGTAACAACCGATGATATTGAAATTGATGGCGATGCCATGGAAAATCTTTCAAACGACAGCAAACTTACCAACATGGTTTGTGCAGACGGTGATTTCAAATTGAACAGTCGTATAATTTCCGGTGAAGAAAAGGGCATTTTCGTAACAGCAACCGATGGTTTTTTTGCATATTTTTCCACTCCCATGGAATTTGAATTTATGATTATAGATTCTATGCTTGCATCGGACAGCGTTGAAACATGGAAATCACAACTTGCAAATTACATTAAAAAGTATACCGGAGACGATTTTACCATGGGTGTGACGGTGTATGGCTATAAAACCTTTAAGGCATTAAAAAAGTCATATTTTGATCGTCATAATGTTTTGTATACAAAATATATTTCAAAGCTTGCTGATATGAGTGATGAGGAAAAGGTTAATCTTTGGAACGACTACAAAAAGAACTACTACCGAGGTGATTAAGGCATGAACTCTACCATAAATGGTTATCGGCTTTTATCTGAGCTCAAACCTGATAAGAGCGGTTTTGCCAAATGGGGATTTGCAACCAAAAACGGCAGGGAATATTTTATTAAAGAATTTCTTTCACCGATATATCCTATGGATACTTCGGTTTTGTCGCCTGCGCAGATTCAGTCAAAAAGAAATATCTGCAGTAAGTTTGATATTGACAAAAGAATGTTCTATACCGAACTGAACAAGTGTCTTAACGGTAATGTCGTAATCATCTCTGACTTTTTCAGATATGAGAGCCGATTCTATCTTATTACTGAAAAAATCACTGCAACCAATCTCACTCCTCAGCAGGTTGCAAAGTTTAATCTTGCACAGAAAATACTGATTGCAAAGGTTATTCTTCATTCTGTTGCAATGCTTCATAAGCATGGGATTGTTCACAGTGACATAAAGGCAGACAATATACTTTTTAAGCAAACTCCACTTGGCGTGTATACAGCAAAACTTATAGATTTTGACTCAAGCTTTTTTGAGACAAAACCACCTGACAGCAATGATGACTTTCAGGGTGACATGGTTTATTTTGCCCCTGAATCATTTTTGTTTATTGCCGAAGAATGCGGCACTCCATCCTGCAAAATTGATGTATTTGCATTGGGAATACTTTTTCATCAATATTTTTGCGGTGATCTTCCGCAGTTTGATAAAAGCAAATATGCTTATGCCTTTGAGGCAATTCTTGATGGCGGTGGCGTAACGGTAAACCCATCAATACCGAAATTTGTTGCCGATGTCATCCGGAAGATGCTTGCCAAAAATCCCGAAGACCGACCGAGTGCAGAATCGTGCTTCAATTATCTTCAGTATTACTGCTCAAATCCCGGTGCAAAGATTGAAGATATTGACAGAAGCATTGCAGTTAGCAAGGAGTTGAAGGATTCGGGAACTGTATTTGTTGTTGAAACCAAGCACGATGTTAAAAAGACATATGATCCGCTTGATGGTGATATTTCTCCCGATGACGCAGGCGTAGGAACTACATTGGGCATCAGAAGAGCCAATGTGTATGTCACTACCCCCGGTGGCGTAAAAATTCCGTCGCATCTGGTTTCTCCGAGTGGAATATCATCTTCTTCGGGAGTCCGCTCAACACCTTCTTCATACGCCGAAACGTCGGGTTCGACTCCAAGAACTTCCAAATCAACGCCGGATAAACACTTTATGAAGGCTGATGATTTAAGTTAATAATTAAAGAAGGGAATGTAAAAAAACTCCAGACCGCAAAAAGGCAGAAATAATAAGCAATACAGAGTATTAATTAGCCTATAAATCATATGATTTTACTACAAATGTTGAAAAACATCTGTTTCAAGATGTTTTTCTTCAATTATATGC
>JAFQHQ010000158.1 GCA_017397885.1 Clostridia bacterium
ACCCGAAGCTGTACAAAGGTACTGCGAGTGGTGAGATTTGGCAAGAGCAAAAAGGCATATAATTGAAGAAAAACATCTTGAAACAGATGTTTTTCAACATTTGTAGTAAAATCATATGATTTATAGGCTAATTAATACTCTATATTGTTTATTATTTCTGCCTTTTTGCGGTCTGGAGTTTTTTTACATTCCCTTTTTTGTAGTGTTGAATTTAAAATGTACAATGCGGATGAAAGGAGAATTTTATGAGTAATAAAAAGAACAAAAGAAGAATAATATTATCCGTGATTAGCATTGCACTTATACTATTAATCATATTAATCTGGAAGGTTGTAGGAGTTTTTGTTGAATATTTCAGCGATGATCCTTATGACGGAAAAACAGTATATATTACGGTAGAACAGGGCGACACGATTGACGATGTTGCGAAAAAGCTCAAAAAAGTAGGAGTTATCGAAAGTGAAACAGGGTTTATTTATAAATACAAATTTAACCGTGAAGATTATGGTCAGATTCAATATTTTGAAGAACCGTTCTACATCTATAAAGGGGACACAACCCATGACATTTTGAGAAAACTCACCAAAGCGGATCCTGTCGATCTCATAACCGTAACAGTTCCCGAGGGATTTTCTGTTGATATGATAGCTCTCAGAATGTCGAACAACGGTCTATGCACCGTTGATGAGTTTGTTGCTGCAGTAAAAGACACCGGTTATTATGATTACGAATTAATAAAATATATCCCCGAAGGAAATTATAAATATAAACTTGAAGGATTTTTGTTCCCCAGCACCTACACTTTTGAGGCCGGGGTCACAGCATATGAAATTGTCGACGAAATGCTTGGCAAGTTCTGCGAAGAATATGCGGCTGTTTACAATAGCTATGATAATGTTTTCCAAATTATGACAATTGCTTCCATGGTCGAAAGAGAAGCCGCTCTCGATTCTGAAAGAGCAACGATTTCGGGCGTTATTGCCAACAGAATTGCAATTGACATGAATTTGCAAATAGATGCTACGGCGGTGTATGCTGAAAGCAACGGACTTTATGATATTGAAAATGTTAATGCAGAAACCGTTAAAGTAGACTCACCGTATAACACTTATATCAACAAAGGTCTTCCTCCCGGTCCCATCTGTAATCCGGGCATAAAATCTATTGTTGCATCAGGCAATCCCGAAGCACACAACTACCTTTATTATCACACCGATACAGATAAAAATGATGGTAGTCATATATTTACACAGACCTATGAGGAACATGCTTCAACAATAAAGTAAATAAAGAGGTATCTATGAAACAATTATTTCAACTGTTTTTGGTTTTTGCCCGAATCGGTGGTTTTACTTTTGGTGGCGGATATGCGATGCTGCCAATGATTCAAAATGAAATCGTTGAGCGAAAAAAATGGGCAACAGAAGAAGAAATTATGAATTATTATGCGGTAGGGCAGTGTACACCCGGCGTTATTGCAGTCAATACGGCAACTTTTGTGGGCAGTAAGCTGAGAGGTATTCCCGGGGCAATATTTGCTACCCTTGGTGTTATCACACCATCTGTAATCATAATCACAATAATTGCCGCTCTTATTCGCAATTTTCTCGAATATGAAGCTGTTGGTCATGCACTTGCAGGCATAAATGTAGCTGTTGCAGCTCTTATTTTGAATGCAGTTATAACACTTTGGAAAAAAGGAATAAAGAACATTTTTGGCTTTCTTGTGTTCCTTGCTTCGCTTGCCTATTCTGTTCTTACGGATTGGTCGCCCATATTCGTGGTAATTGCGGCAATTGCTTTCGGCATTACCTACGGCAGTGTAAAGTCACGAAAAGGGGGCGGTAAAGAATGATAAACTATCTCTACCTTGTGGCAGAATTTTTTAAAACAGGTCTTTTTGCAGTTGGCGGAGGACTTGCCACAATACCTTTTTTCTATGACATTGCTTCAAGATATGATTGGCTCGATGTTTCAACCATATCCGATATGATTGCCGTTTCCGAATCAACCCCGGGACCCATCGGAGTAAACATGGCAACCTATTGCGGCTACAATATGGGTCATTCAATAGGCGGTGTTGCAGGGGGAATATTTGGTGGCATAATTGCCACTTTAGCACTTGTTCTTCCTTCGGTTATTATTGTGCTTATTGTTGCGCGATTTTTAGAAAAATTCAAAAACAGCACTCTCGTAAACAATGCTTTTGAAGGTCTCAGACCTGCAGTATGCGGTCTCATTGCCGCGGCATGTTTTGATGTTTTCAAAAATGCATGCCTTAATCTTGAACTTTACAAATCAAGCAAAGACATTGCTGCTGTTTTTGACATCAAGGCATTGGTTTTGTTTGCAATACTGTTTGTGTTGATGAGATTATTTAAAAAGCTTCATCCCATATTCATCATTATACCTGCTGCGGCGGTCGGAATTGTATTAAAAATGTAAATAGGGTGCGTAAAAAATTCATGCGGATTTTTTCGGTTCAGGTTTTTTATATATCCCGGAGTTTAAAGAGGATTTGAGCAGTATGTTTCTGCTTGATTCCTCTTTTTGTTTCTTGGTTACATTATTGTTACATCATAAACTTAACTGTTGCATATATTTTTAGATGGTGATATGATATAATAGTATAATAAAATAGTATTATTATGGATTGAAATACCTAAGCAACGCTTATGTAATGATATACATATCAGATTATGCTCTGAATTTTGGCACATGACGTGCCTGTTTTACGGCATATATTATATGCGAGAGGAGAAAAGTGATTATGTGGCTTTGTCCTGTTTGTAAAAAAGAAAATATCGAAAATGCCGCTACATGTCTGTATTGTGCAAAGGGAAAATTTTGTTCATCATGTCTTTTGCCATATACAGGTGACGTGTGTACACTTTGCGGCAAGTCTGTTTCTGATGGATTGTGGATGACGGAAGAAGAATATGCACAATACTATGAACGAAATAATGTAAAAGAGCCTGCAAATGATTCTTCAAAGTTTGTTGCGGCTGCTGATTTTGAAGATGAAAATTCTGTGGTAGAAAATAATGCTGATTCACATGAAAATGATAATGAATTTTTTGCTTCAGCATGTGATTTTGACGGAGATGATATTTCTCGTGAAAACATTTCTGCAGAATCCGAGGTTATTGAACCCGAAGTAGTTGAACTTGAAGTGGTTGAACCTGAAGCGGTTGAACCCGAAGTTGTTGAACCCGAAGCGGTTGAACCCGAAGTTGTTGAACCCGAAGTGGTTGAACCCGAAGTTGTTGAACCCGAAGCGGTTGAGACCGAAGTGGTTGAACATGAAGCTGTTGAACCTGAAATGGTTGAATCTGAAACGGCAGAATCCATTGAGGAGAATAATATTCAAAAGTCTGAATCGGAAGAAGAAAAAAAGATTAACGCACTTTGGATTATTCTGATTTCGTTGATATGTGTTATTGCAGTGTTTGCATTTACAATTTATAAAGTTAAACCATGGGAAGATGATAATAAAAAATCATCATCAAAGCCTGCCGCAAAGAAAGCGGTTCAAGTTGTTGAATCCGATGATGATTCAGCATTGTCGGACGGAGAAGATTATGCTCTCAGTGCAGGTTCCGACGGTGGAATCAATGAAGATTGGTCCGACAGTGCCATTGCATCTGATACCGGGGTTGCATCTGATACTGCAGTTTCAACAGATAATCCACCATCTTCGGTGGATGTTACGGCATCTTCACAACCTGCATCACCTGTTGTATCGGCATCGGAACTTACAAATTCGGCAAGGAACATAGCACGTCATTTCAGTGCAGGCTACAACCACATAATTGCCCTTGACAAAAACGGTAATATACTTGCCGCAGGAAATACAGATAGCGGTAAATCGAATATTTCATCAAAAAAAGGTGCAGTATCGGTTTCTGCAAGAGGTAGCCATTCGGTTGCACTTTTGGGTGACGGAACAGCATATGCAGTCGGAAGCAATGCAGATGGCAGATGTGATGTTTCTTCGTGGAATTCTCTTATTGAGGTTAAAGCCGGAAGCTATCACACACTTGGTCTCAAATCCGACGGAACAGTAGTCGCTGTTGGTAACAATAAATATAATCAATGTAATGTATCCGGTTGGACAAATATTGTTGAAGTTTCCGGAGGTGCATTCCATAGTGTAGGTCTGAAAAGCGATGGTACAGTTGTAGCAATCGGCAATAATGATGATAATCAATGTAATGTATCCGGTTGGACAGATATAGTTCAAATCAGTGCCGGAGATAAATATACAATCGGGCTCAAGTCCGACGGTACTGTTGTTGCATGCGGGAAAACCGACACAGGACGGTGCAACGTCGGCTCGTGGAAGGACATTGTCTATGTGTCTGCCGGAATGACCCACACTCTCGGTCTTAAATCAGACGGAACAGTTGTTGCTGCCGGCAGGAAAAATGACGGTGAGTGCAATGTATCATCGTGGAAAGATATTGTGTGTGTGTTTGCCGGTGGAGAATATTTTTCTGCAGCTCTTCGCAGTGACGGAACAGTTCTTGTTATCGGAAACAACAAAAACGGCGTTTATGATGCGTCAACCTGGGCTCAGATAGCGATGTGAGGATTATATGGAAACTAATCACAGAATATGTGCCGAGATTAACCTCGGAAATATATATCATAATATTTCACAAGTGAAAAAAAGTATCGGGAATAACACTATGATTATGCCCGTAATAAAGGCTGATGGCTACGGTCATGGTGCGGTGAAGGTTGCTCAAAAATTACTTCCTCTTGCAGATATGTATGCCGTTGCCGTGATAGAGGAAGCTGTTGAACTTCGAAAATCAAACATACAAATTCCCATAATGATTCTTGGCACTCTCACCATGGCAGATTACGCAATTGCTGTCAAAAATGACGTTACAATTCCCGTATATACCGAGGAGATGGCAAAGCATCTTTCCGAATCTGCAAAATCCGTCGGCAAAGTGGGAAAAACCCATCTTGTGGTTGACACGGGGATGCATCGAATCGGAATGAGTTGTGATGATAACGGAGTGAGTCTTGCTAAAAAGATTTGTGCCATGGATAACCTTGAGGTGGGAGGGGTTTTCACTCATTTTGCTACCGCCGATATGAAAGATAAATCCTTTGCTCTCGTTCAGAGACAGAGATTTGTTGATTTTTGCAACACACTTGAAAATGAGGGGATATCTCTCGGCTGCCGCCACATTTGTAACAGTGCGGCAATTATAGACATGAATGATGTGTGTTTTGATATGGTACGTCCCGGAATTATTACATACGGTTTTATGCCTTCCGATGAGGTTAATGGTTCAAAATTTGATCTCAAACCTGCCATGGAGCTTAAATCTGTGGTTAGTTTTGTTAAAAATGTAAAAAAAGATGAAGGCATAAGCTACGGATTAACCTATGTTGCAGATTCTGATAAAAAAATTGCAACGGTGCCCGTTGGCTATGCCGACGGATATCCAAGGCTTCTTTCAGGAAAGGGCAGGGTTATTATTCGCGGTCAGTATGCCCCCATTGTCGGTCGAATATGCATGGATCAGTTTATGGTTGATGTTACTCACATTGACGGTGTATCTGTTGAAGACAGTGTAACCCTCATGGGAAAAGACGGAGACTGTTTTATAAGTGCCGAAGAAATTGCCGCTTTTGCACAAACCATTAACTACGAAATAATATGCGGAATCGGTAAAAGAGTTCCGAGAATTTATATTGATTAAAAATTAGATTTGTGATATAATTTTATTATTAACATACAGAAAGTTGGTCAATGCTATGAAATTTATTACCAAAGAATCAAAGCCGGGTCCCGGTATTCCCGAAAATGCCCCTGAAAAAAGAAGATTCTTTTTGTTTTTTGAAATTTTAGGTGTAAAGTTTACAAAATTAATGCAGCTTAATTTCATATATCTTTTGTGTCTTACACCGCTTGTTGTGGGGCTATATTTTTCATTCAGTTTAAATCCCGAGATACAAGAGTTTTCCGATTTGTCAAGAACTGCACTTTTCACCTTTGCGCCCGACTACATCAGTCTGATTATTCTTGCTGTGTCAATGTTTATAACGGGACCTGCAACTGCGGGATTTGTGTTTGTATTGCGTAACATGCAACGAAGAGAACACACCTGGGTTTTTTCTGATTTTTTTGATCAGTTTAAGAAAAACTATAAAAAAGGTGTGATTATGAGTATTTTTGATACAATTATCTACCTTGTTTTGTATATTGCATTCAATTTTTATATGTTTTATATGCCGAATATATTCCCCGAAATGAGCATGATATCAGCTCTTGCAAGTGGTGTTGTAGCAATAATTTTCTTTGTTTACACATGGGCTCATTTCTACATCTACACAATGATGGTAACATTTGATCTCAAACTCAAGCATATTCTCAAAAACTCCATTATTTTTGCCCTTGGTAAGTTGCCTCTTAATCTTCTTATTACAGTGATTGTTGCGGCTGTTATCATCGGAATGATTTATATGCTTGCATGGAGCATTTTGGCTTTTTCAGTGGTATTTGCACTTATTGCGGTTTCTCTAATTGGACTAATCATAGTCTTTTCAACCTACACAACCATTGACAGCCTTATGCTTAAACGTGTTCAGGAAAAGGAAAAAGGCGGCAGAGTTCTCAATACAAGAGATGAATAATTGAAAGAGTTTGACCAAAGGAGCCATCACATGAAAGAAGTGACAATTTTCACAGACGGAGCCTGCAGCGGTAACCCCGGAAAAGGCGGCTACGGTGTTATACTTTCATACAACGGAGCAAAAAAAGAGCTTTCACAAGGTTTTGAGTGTACCACCAACAACCGCATGGAGCTCCTTGCGGCGCTATCGGGTCTTGAAGCTCTGAAAGAACCTTGCAAAGTAAAACTTTGGAGTGATTCAAAATATCTGATTGATTCGGTTAACAAAAACTGGATTGCATCATGGCAGAAAAACGGATGGAAAAATTCGAAAAAAGAACCGGTGAAAAACCGTGAGCTTTTTGAAAGGCTCATTGAGCTTATGAATGTTCATGAAGTTGAATTTTGTTGGGTCAAAGGTCATGACGGTCATCCCGAAAACGAACGATGTGATTTCTTGGCAACAAGTGCGGCATCGGGAGATAACCTTGAAATTGACACGGGTTATGTTCAGAGTTGATAGAATTAAATAGGTAGAATTATTAAACGAGGCTGAAAATTATTCGGCCTCGTTTTTGGTTTGTTTGTTTTTTATTGTATAATAAATTTGAGTTTGCCGAGCAGTTTGAAGATGAGATAAACACCGGAGCGTTGCCTCCTTTGTGTAAAGGGAGGGGGACCGCGTAAGCGGTGGAGGGATTGTAACAAACTGCCTCAATTACAGTATTTGTGCTTGATTGAGAGTTTATCATTTAACAATCCCTCAGTCACTTCGTGACAGCTCCCTTTACACAAGGGAGCCTTTCGTCCTTGTGTTAAACAGAGCGATAACCCCCAATTTAACTAAAATTTTTTATCCAAATAAAAACTTCTTCAACAGCAGGCAAAATGCCGAGCTTTTCGCCGCCGAACACATCAATGCCCGACGGATTTTCGATTGGTTCTCCCACAAGCTGGGGCTCGTGTCCGCCATAGGGGAAAGACCTGAGATATGCCACACCGCCGTTTTCTCTTATTGTATCAACAAATTTTTGGCTAACCCAAAAAGGAATGGTACCGTCGTCTTTGCAGTGCCAGAATTTCACCGGCACGGGGTAGCTTTCAATTTTTTTGTTTTTTGCAGGGTTGTAGCCTGCAATTTTGCTTTCATCATATATGTATTCGCCGTTCTCATCTTTTTCAAGACCGTAGATTATGCCAAGGGCAAACTTTGGAAGCCCGTCACTCCACGGATGAAGAAAAATCTGATTGTAGGTGTCAAGAACAGGACACAAAGACGAATGTGCTATAACGGGAATCTGCCCCGAAAGCACAAGGTTTGTGCTGCTTATTCCGCCCATTGAACCTCCGTGAACAAACACATCGGGCAGGAGGTTAAAGTTTTCCATGCAGTAGTGATAGGCTTTAACATAGCTTCTTATAGCAATGGGGCTTCCGATGTTGTTGCGAATATCAATATTCATTTTTTCGGCATATTCATTTGGAAGTCCGTTTACATCCATAATTGCATAGCCGTTTGCCACAAGATACCCGGTGAGAATCTGATGCTCCACTTGTGAATCATCGGTTGTAACCGTTCCGCCTGCACCGTGACAGTTTATTACAAGCCGTGTGGCTTTGCCGTCTTGGGTGTAGCCTTCGGGCAAAATCAAAAAACCGTGGTCTTCATAAAGCTCTTCAAAATCCTGCTGTTTATCGGTTTCAAGTTCATCATTTGGCAGGTAACAATTGACAGGGATTGAAAATCTGTGTATCTGATAGTCCATTATCTTTTCTCCTCTTATATAACTATAAATGCACCGTTTCCCACAAGATAGTTTTTTGTGGTGTCATCTTCTGTTTCAAAACGACATTTTGACTTGTCAACATTTTTGCCGTTGATGGTGATTTCATTTGCAAATTCATTGACAATTATCGGTGAAATAAGGTTGTCTTCACATTCCAAAAGTCTGCCGTTTAAGGTGATGTTTTCAAGGTGAATGTCTGAAATGTCATGTTCAACGCTTTGTCCGATAAAACGGCAAGGGCAGATAACAAGACCGTTGTAGGAAATGTTACGATAGGTAATGTTTTTAACAGACCCCAGCTCTTCGCCTTTTAGCCAGAGCATATTTCTTATAAAAATCTCAATGAGCCTCGGGTGGATGAGAGAATCTATGGGGTCGCCCACTCTGATGTTTTCAAACAGCACATCTGAAATCGGAGCATCACCGCATGCCTGAATGTCACAAGCCACAAAGGCAAAATGTACAATGTCGCAGTCACGGATAATAACATCACACATTTTCTCGGCAGAGGTTTCTGCACCAAATTCAACCCCTCTGCCCCAATCGCCCCATATGGTGCATTTTTCAACAAGGATATGAGATGTGGGAGCATGATTGGTTAAATAAATTCCAAATGTGCGTTGCCCTTTTATAACTATTGAGTCGTCAAAGGCTCTTATAAAAGAGTTTCTTATTACCACATAGCTTGTGTTGTGAATGTCGATGCCGTCAGAGTTTCTTCTCCATGAAAAAATCTTGACGTTGTCAATGTTTATGTTGCTTCCCCCAACCACTGAAAGATTGTATATTACAGAGTCAAGAATTGTTAATCCCTCAACGGTAACGTTGTTTGAGTTTGCAATCAGAATTGTATGGGTAAGTCCCGTTTTGTGATTCTGACGGTCAAAGCGTTCTCCGCTTAAAATTCCTCTGCCGTATATGTGCACATTCTCACTGTCTTCGACCAAAATTGTTCCGTACACAATGGCACCGCTGTCAATGTAGAGTGACTGATTGCTTTTAAGGCTTATGAGATAGGGCATATGAATTCCGGGGCCGAAATATATGGTGTCTTTACCTTCGGGAATTGTTTTTGCTCTGCCTGTAAAGTTACCGGAAAAATTGAGCTTTTCATCGGGTATAAAACTTTGCACATTCGAGACATCGGGATTCGGAGAGTCTTTTTCCATGGGGTTTGCCAGAATGTGCAGGGGCTTGTGAAGTCCGTTTATTTCAAGAACATACTGCCCCGACTCGGAGATTTCAAAACTCACCTCATCGCCTTTGTTTTTTTCGCCTCTCACGGGAACAATGCCCTTTGAAAGAGGCAAAACCCTTGCGTAGAAAATCTCCCACGCACAAACAATGCGAAGCTTTACGGTCCCCTCAAAATCAAATTTAACAACGGAAGCCTGCTCGGTTTCCGATACATCCCTTTGAGTTCCGCGATAAAGCTCGTTTGTTGGCTTTGATGAAACCGTAACGGGCAAAACATCTGCCGCATTGCCTTCAATTTCCACATAGTAATCCTTTGAAATCGGTGCAAAAACCGGAATTTTGTGTATTTTTAAGTCGGTGCATTTACTCATTGTTTTTACCTTTCATTATACCCACGTCCGAAAAATCAATATCCTCAAAGCCTATGTCATAGGCGGGTGAATCGGGCTTCAGGCGAAAATCGTTGTTTTCATAATCTACAAACAGGGGGTCTGCCTCAATTGAATATTTTTCTTTGCCATACAAAGTCTGAATTTCATCAAGGCTCACTTTAACATCTTTTCCTATTGCCGATGCTTTTCCCTTTGTGTCAAAAATGAGGTTGTTGTATGATACAATCTGATTGGGAGCAGATTCGGCATCGTTATACATGGTTTTGTATATTGACTGTCCCTCGCTAACGATGATGTTACGTTCAAATATTGCATAGTTGTTTATGTAATTTGCCGTTATGGCAACAGGACTGTTTGTCGATTTTACAAAAATGTTGTTTCTCACGGTGTTCATTCTGCCGTAGTGTTGATGGAAGGCGTTTTTGCCGAGATTGTAGCAAAGATTGTTTTCTATGATAACACAGCTTGTGCCTTCGTCGGGATATATTCCCCATGCACCGTAGTCAAAACAGGTTACATCGTGAATTATATTTCCTCTGATAACAGTTCCGGGTTGTTTTCCGAGGGTGTAGATTCCGCCCATATCGGAAAGCACTCCGCTTCCAAGATTGTAGATAAGATTTTTCTCAATGAGGTTGTCTCTTGTGACACTGTCACCATATCCCCATACCCAACCTACGGAAATTCCGGTGTAGTAGAGGTTGGATATTTCATTGTGTGCGATGTAGTTGTCAAAGGAATGTTTAACAAGGATTCCGCAACCCGCAAAATATCTTCTGCCGCATCGGTCAATGCGGTTGTTCTTTACGGTATTTTGGCTGTTCTGATTGAGGGAATCAAAGGTGTTGTTGCCGTTTTCATCTCTCACATATCCCTCACCGCCAATTTTTATGCCCCCTGCACCTATGTCATAAATATAATTGGAGTTTATTTTAGTTCCGGTGCATCCGTTGTTTACGGTAAGAGCGTGAACACCGAGAGAATGGAAAGTACAGTTTTCAATGTAGCAGTTTCGTGTGTGGAAAAGTTCAACCGAGCCGTGAGCGAGGTTTACCGACTGTTCATCGGATGCGTAAAACTTTTCTTCTCCGTTTTCAATCCATCTGCTTCGGTAGTCGCCCTTTGTGTAGGCAAATTCCAGGTTTTCAAGGTGAACATTTTCAAGCTTGAAATTTTTGTTGCCTTCGAGAATCAGGAGCTTGTCGGTAAGGGGAGCAACCGCGCATATGCCCTCAGGTGTCATCTCGTTGTTTCTTGGAATGTAATAAACCGTTGATGTTTCACGGTCAAGATACCATTCGTTGGGATTTTCAAAGCATTCTGCCACATTTTCGATTATGTAGTGAAGAGCACTTCGGGGATGCTTTGACGACAGGGAAAATCTTGACGGATATTCAAATTCAATTTTGCCCGTTTCAAGGTCATAGCTTTTTATGGGGGTGTGCTCGTCAATCCAGTAGTGGTTGTAGCTAATAAAACAGTCACCGAAATTTTTAAAACCCGAAATTGTTTTGACATCTTCTTTTCTTGCCACAAACCAGGAGCTTGATTCATAAAGACCGGTTTTGTTGTTTTCAACATATTCGGGGTCAAGAGTACCTTCTTTTGGATACTTGGTAAACTGCGCCCTTTCGCCGTCAACATAAAGGTCTGTAAACCAAAGACCCTCCGATTCTATTTCCGGCACATGGGCACTAAAGCATTTTTTGCCGTTGAACACATCTTCTTTAAAACCTTTTATTTTAAATCCGCCGCTGATGAGAGTTTCGCTCATGGGCTTTATGGTAACGGAATGCATTTTGGGTTTCAGCACAATGGGTTTTGAAAGCTCATACAATTCGTCCATAAGGCATATAGTAATTGGCTGATTGTGACCGCCGTCACGAAGCTCTGCCACGCACGAAAGTGCTTTTTCAATTGAGGCAAGAGGTCCTTCACCAAGGAAAGTGCTCTCGGGGCTGTACCCAAAATTGCTTTTGTCGTTTCCGTATTTTTTTGATACATACAGGGTGGAAACAGTGTCGGGTGTAAACATTTTAATTCCTCCGATTATATATTCAAAACTTTTTTGAGATTTTTACATACTGCATTTGCAAGAATTTCACATCCCTTTTCGTTGTAGTGGAATGGGTCGTGAGCTCTTATTCCTTCAATTCCGTCCACAAGGCTGTAGAGATTTTCATACATCAGTCCGTATTTTTCGGCAATTTCCTTTGCAACGGAGTCTCTTTCAATTGATTTTTCATTAAATGGCATATATTCATTGGGTTTATCTGTAACAACAACGGGTGTTGTGCCGGAGATAATGATTTTCGGAGAGTCTTCAAGGCTTAAAAGATACTTTATAACTTCTTCGTAGCATTTTTTAAAAAGCTCTTTGTCAAGAGCGCCGTGGAGACCGTTGTTAAAATGAATAACTTCATATTTGCCCTGAGTCAGTACATAGGTCAGCTCTTTCAGAAAGCTTGGGTTATCCAGTGCCCTCGATGTTACATATTTGTCTATGTAAATATCGGGAGGCATAATTTTTTTTAGGGCAGGGGAGTAACCGTTTGTGATTGAATCGCCCACAAGAAGCACACGTCTGCCTTCCATCTCGGGTTCATCCCACCACATATTTGACCATTCATATTTTTCAAGTTTAACTCTTCTTTCGGGTACGGTTGTGTTAACGTCCATTATAAAAAATTCCTTTCATTTAAATTTTAGTTATATTTTAACCGGGATAAATTGGAGTTTGTCCCTCTATTTGAAGATGAAATAAACACCGGAGCGTTGCCTCCTTTGTGTAAAGGGAGGGGGACCGCGTAAGCGGTGGAGGGATTGTAACAAACTGCCTCAACTGCAGTATTTGTGCTTGATTGAGAGTTTATCATTTAACAATCCCTCAGTCACTTCGTGACAGCTCCCTTTACACAAGGGAGCCTTTCGCACTTGTGTTAAACAGCTCGACAAACTCCAATTTAAATAAATAATATATACATTTTTAATATATCACACATTCACGGTAATTACAACATTTTTACACATTTATAATAACCCCTGCCGTAATTGCCAAAGCAACACTGATCCAGTTTCTGAGTTTCATTTGTTCCTTAAAGAAAAGAGACATAAGGGCAGATACAATTATTCCCAAAGCGGATGTTAAAACTGTGTATAGAGACACATTCATCATCGAAAGAACCGATACTGTGAGAACCGACGAAATATTGCTCATAGCTGTTCTCATTGCCACATTGCCAAGCTGTTTTGGGGTAAATGTTTTTATGACGGTTTTGGGAGCAATATGGTTTTTTAAAGCGACAAAAACTATAACCGAAAAGCTTGCCGCCACAAGAATCACATTTGTCCAAAAGAAAAACGAGACCGTGTCTGTAACATAGGGGTTTTCAGCATATAGCTTACTGACAATGTTTGCTGCACCTGCAAGGAAAAACGACAAAATGCAAATGATAAGTTTTGATTTTGCACTGCTTCTTTTTTGCGGATCGGAGTTTGAAAACTTCAACGGAATTATGGCGGCAAAAAGCATCATAATTATTGCACAAACAAGTTTCACTGTCAGATGTTCTCCAAAATATATTATTCCAAACACCGATGATACAATTATGTTTCCCGACGAGCTGATGATTGATGATGTGGCAATCTGCACCCTTGAAAGTATGCATACACCTACCACAAGAGACAGACAAACCACAACAGCAAACATAGCGGAAAAAATCAGTGTGGGAATATTGATATTTATATTAAATCTGCTTGCAACAAAAAAATATCCGCAGGCAAGAAATGCATTTGCAAAATTGTAGAATGCAAAATTCATGAGCGTTTCGGAGGTATTAAGCTGAAACTTTTTTTGCAAAAATGAGTTTCCTGCAGAAAGCATACATATCGAAACCATAAGGATTACAGCGTTCATAAGAGCACCTCACATTTTGTTTTGATTTTACAATTTTTTAAGACGAAAAGCAAGACAAAATGAGCAATATATTAGACAAAATCAAAACTCTATTGCAATTTAAACATTAATGTAGTATTCTTACTATAATATAACAAAAAAGAGGGCTTGGATATGATGAATGACAGCCACTTAATGCTCAGATGCGGAAACCTTAATTGCCCTTATCATATTAATCCTCAGCTTGAGGTTTTGTATGTCAAAGAAGGGAGAATTGTTGTAAGCTATGAAAACAGACGAATTACGGTTTCTTCCGGCGAAGCAACCGTTGTTTTGCCCTACAGCATCCATAGCTTTGAGGTGGATTCCGGTTGTGATGCAAGGGTTTTTATGTTTTCAAATGCAATTGCAGACGGAATAGCCGCAAATATCAGTTTTGAAAATAAATTCAGTATTTCAGCTGAAACCGATGCTTTTATTGAGCATATCCTTAAAAAACAAACTCCCAATTCCATAGATGTTAAGGCTTTGTTTTATGCTTTTGTGTGTGAATCTCCACACATAAATTCCGAGGCGCAAACAAAAAATGAACACCTCAGAAGCATTGTGGAGTGGATTTACAAAAACATCGGAGAAAAAATCACTCTTGATGACGCATCGAAGGAGTTTGGCATAAGCAAGCGAAGCCTGACATCACTTTTTAAAAACCGACTAACCATCACGTTTAACGATTTCTTAAGCGGCATTCGTGTGGAAAAAGCAAAGAATATGCTTCTTAAGAACGAACTCACAATTACTCAAATCGCTTATGAATGCGGATTTGGAAGCGTGAGAAATTTTAATCGTGTTTTTCTTCGCTTTGCAAAATGCAATCCCGGTGAATATAAAAAATTAATGAAATAATAAGGAGAACTATAAACCATGTCACTTTTTTCATCGACACTAAACAACATAGCTTTTCTTTTCGGCTTCATAGCAATCGGCTTTGTAATTTCAAAGCTGAAGTTGCTTCCCGAAAAATCAGCGGCAGTGCTTTCAAAGCTTGAAAATATGCTTTTTATTCCTGCATCGGTTCTTGGGACTTTTTCAACCAATTTCACGCAGGATAAGCTCGGTTCATACAGCGAGCTTCTTATGATTAGTGCAATCATTGAAATTGTCGTGATTCCCCTTGCCATTATCATTCCAAAGCTCATCACAAAAGACCGCTATGTTCAAAAGATATACACTTACGGTCTTTCATTTTCAAATTTCGGATTCATGGGTTATGCTGTAGTTCTCAGCCTTTTCCCCGAAATTTATGATTCATATCTCATATTCACGCTTCCTCTTTGGATTGCAATTTATCTGTGGGGTGTGCCGAGACTTCTCATTGCAAACTCGGGACAGCATCAGAGCTTTAAAGAAAGTCTCAAATCCTTTGTAAACCCCATGTTTGTATGCATGATAATCGGCATGATAATAGGTATATCGGGAATCAAATTGCCCAACTGGACATCAAAGCTTATTTCCGATTCTGCAAGCTGTATGTCACCTGTGGCAATGCTTCTCACCGGTATTGTGGTGTCATCCATATCGCTCAAGAAAACATTTACAACGATTCGTACATATGTTGTGTCGATAATTCGTTTGGTAATTTTCCCGCTTGCATTTCTCGCAATTGCACACTTTGTTAAGCTTCCCGAAGTTGCGTTTTTGTGTGCTCTTTGTTCCCTTGCAATGCCCCTTGGACTAAATACAATTGTAATTCCCTCGGCATTTGGCAAGCCCACCGATGATGCCGCAGGCATGGCAGTCATATCACACCTTCTTTCGGCAATAACCATACCGCTGATATTTATGCTTGTGTAAATATAAAAACCCGCAATTTTTAGAATGATATATTCTAAGGATTGCGGGTTTTATTTTGTAAAGAGCGTATTATGTTTATAAGAAACTTTGTATTGGAGCAAGCTTGATGTACATTGCAATCTTCGATTCTATAATTTGTCTATATTTTCAGCTAAAATTTTGACTACAGAATAAAACTTATTATATTTATCTTCATTTATATTGTCTATTGAATTCAATATCTTTGTAATATTTTTATCCGGTGAATTTGAAATATCCAAGAGTAAATAGTCTGTGCTTATTTTTAATACTTCAGAAATGGTGATAAGTGACTCGATTGAAAGAGCTCTTGTTCCCCGCTCAATATGGCCAATGTGAGCGGTTGACAGGTCACAGGCTTCTGCCAATTGTTCCTGTGTCATCCCCTTTGACTTTCTTGCTTTTCGTATTCTTTCACCCAAAGAAACATAATCAAATTGAGTTTTCATTTTATCACCGCCTCAGTATTGATTATATACTATCAGTCAAGATTTTATAATGCATTACGAGAATTAAATATTGACTAAAAGCATTATTCGTGATATACTGATGTAGAATTATCAGAGATTGGGGGTTCGATGATGAAAAGAAAAGATAAAGTATCAAAGACAGTTTTTAATATTATTATATGTGTTTCTGCTGTTGCTTTATTTATCATGATTTTAGCTTCGTTTCTGTTTTGGTTTGGAGAGATTAAACTGATTGATTTCGAAAAAACAATTGAAAGTACTTTGTTGTCAACGGGTCTTGCGGTAATCAGCATCGCCCTTGCTGTTTGGGCAGGGTTGAATATTATCAATGCTGTGTCAAGGAAGGATATTGAAAAAGAACAGGAAAAGGTATACTATCTCCGTAAGGATTTAAATAAATTAAAAAGAGAAAGTAAATTTGTATTTGTTGATAATAAATATGTTAATTTTATTGAATTATTAAGATTGTTACCTGACAAAGAATATCCAAGTAAATATTTTCTTACTCATTTTTTCGAACATAGGCCAAACATTGAATTTATTGATGAGTTTGAAAAAATAGAGCGTTATTTTTACAATGTATATAACATGCACGAAAGATTTGATAATGGAGGTATAACGGTTTCTAAATCGGCAGATTCGGCAATAAAAATAATTTCTGATGTCCTATCTTCAAAAAGTCGTTTGTTGAATGGTAAGGAAGAATTATATTTAAATTTTAGATTAGCAGAGTTTTATTTTTATAAAGGATATGTCTGCAATACTTTTGGCAGCGCTTTTTATTCTTTTAGGAAAGCACTTGAATTATATTTTTGCACTGCACCCGGATTTGACATAGATATTCCGCATTATAATTGCGATATGGAACTTTCACCCTGTAAAGGCAATAACATTGATTTGGCAATTTACTATGTAAATTCTATTGGAGAAGCATATAGCAAGATTGTCGATAAATATATTAGTAACAATGGAATATACGAAGATAAAATTGATGTACATGATTATGCCGGGAAATCTATTTTTTATTGTCATTGCTCGGTTGCATGGAGTAATGAAGCAAAGTGTGCACTTAATTATGAGCCGAGTGAAGTATATTATAGAAATGCAGGAGTTGCGCTTGAACGCTATGATAAATTAACTGGAAACTTTGGCGAAAACTCAGAAACAATTATGAAATATTATTTATCTTCATTTGAGCTTGTCAGATATATGGAACCGGGTACCAGGGTGCAAAAATCATATCATGTAGTTCTATCGTATATGAAAAAATACTTTGATAAAAAGCTTTCATTGAATCTACTTGATAATTCGGATAATAATGGTTTGGCTGTATTTTTCAAACGGGAATTTATGTTATCCGATAAAGATATATTTTATCTAGATAGGTTTTGCAGAATTTCGGAATTTGGCAAAGTCCATGTTTGTAAATTTAATTTGCCTCATGTGATGAATGGGTTTGCATATGTTGATGTTCTTGTTTTGAAGGTCATTGGGAATGAGTCCGTAAATAAGCAATATGCAAATTCAAATGAGTTTTATTTGCAGAAGATTTATGATAACATTTGTACTTTTGAACTTTTGGGTGTGAATGATGATTATACAAAAGTATTAAAGAGAAGGTATGAAGCTTTAATTGAATTAATGCGAGAGGAGAAACAAGAATGAAAAGGATAATGTGTTTAATGGTAGTCATTTTATTAGTTTTTGCTTATGTTGATAATTCATCAATAGTATTTGCAAAAACTACAAAGACAGCTGAAGAAGCGTTAAGTTGGGTTCAGAGTAAGGAAGGAGAATGCGTTGGAGATGGTGAGTGTGTCGCTCTCATTTGGCAATATTATAAAGAATTGGGTTATACATCACCGGGAGGGTATGGTAACCAATATGCTACAAATAAAATACCTGAAGGGTTTGGATGGCGTAAAAAAGGTGGTATACCGAATCCGGGTGATATATTAATCTATCAAAATGGTCAATATGGTCATGTTGCAATTTATGAATCAAGTAATGTTACATGGCATCAAAGGTATCCTTCAGATTACTATAAGGTTAAAAGAGTTGAGGGTAATTACAATACAATCGTTTCTGATTATTGGGGCTGTATTCATGTAAACTTTTCAGATTCTTCAAGTATCCACACCCACTCATGGAAAACCTCAGCCAACACTGCACATCCTCACCTTGAATACAAATATTGTACATCGTGTAATGACGAGCAATATACCGGAAACCGCTCAACGGTAAAATCATGTGCTGAGTGTTATCCTGTGGGAAATGTAAATCTGACCCGTTCATTCAACCGTACATCCGGAGAAACAGTGTTCTATCGTAATTCTGTAACCAATGCAACATCATATTCTCTAAAAATATACCGTTCGACATCGGATATATCCGGGACATACAGTCTCTATAGCACACAGAATATGAGTTCTTCAAGTTTGGCAATATCTTTGGGACAGGGATATTATTATTATGCTACTTTGGATGCAATAAACTCCAATACAGGCAAAACAAGAAGTACAACCTGCGACAGTTTTCGTATATACAACAGCTACACAGTAAGTTACAATGCTAATGGCGGAACAAATGCTCCGGCTTCGCAGATTAAAATTCAGGATGAAAACCTCATGCTTTCATCGGTAGTTCCTACTCGCAGTCATTATATTTTTAAGGGGTGGGCTACAAGTAGGAATTCCTTGGATGTACAATATACTGCGGGCAGTGCCTATACCAAAAATGCAAAAGCAACTCTTTATGCAGTTTGGGAACCCGAAACTTATGATATTACATTTGATTTAAATGGCGGTAAAGGAACTGTAAACAGCACAACCATAGTATATGGTGATTCGCTGAGAATGCCAAATTCGATAATAAGGGAGGGCTATTATCTTCGCGGTTGGTCAACAGGCAAATCATCGGCTGAACCTGAGTTTAAGCTTGGTAAAGACTATGAATTGACATCTAACATGACTTTGTATGCAATTTGGGGAGCAAGCAACTGGGGCGGAAGTGTAGCAACAGGCTTTTCCGGCGGTGACGGAAGTGAAGCTGACCCTTACCGAATTTCAAACGCTTCCGAACTTGCATATCTTGCAAGCATTGTTAACAGTCAGACATCTGCACCTGAATATAAGTATTACATTCTTACCGATAACATTAATCTGAATTATGAGGAATGGCTTCCGATTGGATTAAATGAACTTGAGCATCAATATTTTTGCGGGTCCTTTGACGGAAACGGATATACAATATCAGATCTTAGTATAACCTCTGCAAATCATGGTTATATAGGGCTTTTTGGATATGCTAAAAACAGTGAAATAAAAAATCTTACTGTGGCAGGTGAAATATATGGTCTGTCAACAAGTGACGTACTTTGTGCAGGTAGCTTTGTTGGTTTTTCATATAATACCTCATTTGAAAAATGTCGTGCTTTTTATGTAAATATGTCTGACCTCAGTGCAGGTAATTCGACTTTATCTTCTATTGGTTGTATTGTAGGTTATGCAGATGGCGGCAAAATAAATGAATGCTGTGCTGAAAATTCATACATATTTCTAAAACAGGGTAGTTTCAACGCCGGTTTAATTGCAGGAAGTGTTAACTGTGGAATTGTAAATTGTTCGGTTGAGTCGGAAGCAGATGAACTTTTTGGAACAGCAGCAACTGCAGGGAATATTAATATGGGCGGTATCGTTGGTGAATCCTACAGTATAATAGAAATGTGCAGTGTTGATGCGGCATATTTTTCAAACACAGTTAAATCGTCAAATTACAATGTTGGTGGAATTGTTGGTCATGGTGCAGGAATAATAAAATTATGTTCTGTATCTTTTGATAATGGATTAACAAAAAATATAGGTAATATATCATATTTAAGCAGTATTGGTGTTTCAGGTGAGAGTGGCACGGTTGGAGGAATAGTAGGTTGTTCTGATGCTAATTCTCAGATTTTTGATTGCAAGTATGACGGGCAGTCAATTTCTGCGACATCTTCCCTTGGAACTGTATCTGTTGGTGGTCTTGCCGGGAATGTTATTTCCGGCGATAAAATAATTGTTCCAAGCGGTCAAACGCTTTCGAGGTTGTATTTGCCTAAAATGAGAGGATATACAGCAACGTGGTATACAGATTCAAAGTTTACTCATAAATATGATTTTTCTCAACCAGTTACAGATAATATTTCATTATATGCCAAATGGGAATCCGGTCATGATGAATTACTATCGATATGGGATAATACATCTTCTCAACCTTATTATGATGAAAGTACAAAAACATATTTAATAACAAAACCATCGGAACTGGCGTGGATTTCAGATGTTACAAATGGTGTAATAACAAGCGGTTCCGTTTATCCTGAAAAAAGCTCCTTTGAAGGATATTGTATTAAGCTCAGTAATGATATCTATTTAAATGATACCGATGATTGGAAAAACTGGAATATAAAATCACCCTCAAATCTTTGGAGAATTATCGGAGCGAATGAAGAAAATGCATTTGCCGGCACATTTGACGGACAAGGATATTCAATAATCGGAATGTACATCAATAATGAAAACAGTTCTGCATTGGGACTGTTCGGTTATTCAAACGGAACAATAAAGAATTTGTCAATTCGTGAAAGCTATGGCTACGGTGATACAATTGGTATGTTTGTCGGATGCAATAATGGTTTAGTGGCTAACTGCTATAACTATGGTAATTTAATTGCAATAACCGGAGCGGGTGGTATTATTGCAATTAATTATGGAAGAGTGGAGTTGAGCTTCAACTATGGTGATATTATATCCGATGGTGGCGGCGAGATTGTATCATCCGGAGCTGGCGGTATAGCTTATATATCTGAGTATATTGATGATGAAAATGATGGTACAATATATAACTGCGCCAATTATGGGAATATAAAAAGTAATTCTAAGTCTGCGGGTGGCATTGTAAATACTAACAGAGGCTCTCTTGTTTGCTATTGCGCAAATGAAGGAAGTGTAAATGCACAATATATAGCAGGAGGTATAACTGCATTTAATGATGGTGAAATATATGGTTCATTCAATACAGGTAGGGTGAGTGGTGTTACTCATAATGACGAATACCATTACGAAGGAAGCGGTGGTATTGCCGGTGTCAATGCAAACTGTATTGTAAACAGTTATAATACCGGTGAAATTATTGGATGTTACAGAGCAGGGGGAATATCCGGCTTAATCACAACAGATGGAGAATACAGTAAGGATTTTCGAATGTTACAATGTTACAACATCGGTAAAATTTCCGCTACTGCATCGAATGTAACTGAGAGATATTATGGTGGTGTATTCGGAGAAATTAATCACTATAACAAAGATGTGCCTTTGACAATAAGTTGTTGTTATACTAATGAATATCCAAGATATGGGGAAATATTTTCATACGAAGAATACTATACTATTGGTGCAATGGAAGTAATTGTAAATATGAAGGATCCTACGCAGATGCCCGTGATTCATGATAATCCCAATTGGGATACAGATGAAAATATAAATGACGGATATCCTTATTTGTTGTTTGTCGAGAATGTATATGATTATAACAGGTACAATGTTAATGTGTATGACGGGGCTTTGAATAATAGTATTATTGGCAGAAGCTTTTCTAATGTGGAAGGCATAATCTATGGAGAGAGTTCGGACTATAATGCTTTTGTAGGCGGTATCGCAGGATTTAGTAGCGAAAATGAAAACAGCATCGATTTCGGGAAGAATCTTATTGTAATTGCTGACAGGATAAGCTCCAAGTCAAAATTGTACGCTTATAGCGGAGATACGATAGGGTTATACAGCGATAACCATGTTTTTGATAATGTTTTTGCGTATTCAAGCATTGATTTGACAGCAAATAACCCGCTTATATCGGGAAATGTTAAAACGAATAATCTTGCATCTGCCAGAACTCTTTCGCAGCTAAAGCGTGAATCGTTTCTAAAAACGGTTTACGGTCCGAATGTATATCAGTCTCTTAATTATCTTAATGAGGATGAAACTGCAGTATGGGTGGTGGAAGAAGGCAAACTTCCTGAACTATACTACAATTTATTAAATGACATTAGTATATCTTCGGATGTTGTAAACGGTAGTGTTACAGTGGATAAAACACAGGCTGTTGACGGAGAGCTTGTTACTGTTACGGCTGTTGCCAATGATGGTTATGTAACAGATAAAATCTATGTTAACGGAGAAGAAATTACCGGTAATACCTTTGAGATGTCAGGAGAAAGTGTTGTTTACGCAACATTTGCTCCAAAGAAAGCCGAATATGAAGTAAAAGTGACTCAAAGTGACAACGCCTCTGCTTCTTTACTTAATGCCGACAGTGAAATATCACTTATGTCCGTCGACGAATCAACACTCACTGCGTGTGATGGTGAAGAAATACATGTTAATGTTTCTGCAAACGAAAAATACACGGTTGACGCCATATATGTTAATGATGAAATTATTGCAGGTGACAGTTTTATTGTGGATAACAACTCAACCGTATCCCTTTCAGTGTCAAGTATTGACACTGAGGTTTATGCAGTTACAAATGATGTTGATGTGGTTGGTTCCTTCTATGTAGAGGTCTCCGGTAGTTTGTCAAATGCCGGAGATGATGCAGTGAGATATATTGAATATTGGGAGAATGATAATTCGGATGAAAAATTTACCACAGAAATTTTGAACGGAGAGGGTGAGTACAGATGTGTACTTTATCCGTTGAAATCAAGCACTGCATACAGCTATCGTATGTTGGATTCGGGTGAGATTAAAACATTTACCACATCTGAATATGTTGAGGAAGAACCGGCAGTTTCCCAACCGGTTACAACAACAACCTTCAAAACCCTTACATCAACATACAAGTTTTATGTTGAAAGCGCCGAGGCACTTTCGCAAGGTCACATAATTGTTGCGGGATATGCTGAAAACGGAAGAATGATAAGTTTAGATTACACAGCTTGTGACGGCGATACGTCCTATACAGTAAGTCTGCCGCTTGATCCGGATTTGTATTTCGTCAAAATATATATTTGGGACAGCATTAACGGATTAAAACCGTTTTATGTTCCGGAGACATTAATGATGAAATAGTACATTTGAGCTGTTGACAGATGAGGACAGTTTGGGTAACTACTTATATTATGCCGGTATAAACAGTAAAACGTATCTTAAATGATGTTATGTCGTTTGAGATGCGTTTTTTCTTTGGTATAATTTGCAGTTCAGCCAATTATTCACATACTTGACAAAAGTGCACAAATAGTGTATTATATATAATTAAGATACTATATATTGGGGTGAATTGAGAATATGGCAGGAAAGAAAAAAGAATATTCAAACGAAAGCATATCCCAGCTTAAAGGTGCAGACAGAGTCAGACTGCGCCCTGCTGTTATATTTGGATCCGACGGCATAGAAGGCTGTCAGCATGCTATGTTTGAGATACTTTCCAACTCTCTTGACGAAGCAAGAGAAGGTCATGGAGATACCATAGAAATAACAAGATTTCTTGACAATTCCATCGAAATAACCGATTACGGCAGAGGCGTGCCCGTAGACTATAACCCCGTTGAAGACAGATTTAACTGGGAGCTTGTATACTGCGAGCTCTATGCCGGCGGAAAATATGACAACAACTCGGGCTCTAACTATGAATTCAGCCTTGGTCTCAACGGTCTGGGTGCTTGTGCAACCCAGTATTCGTCGGAATATATGGATGTTACGGTCTACCGTGACGGATTTAAATACGGACTTCACTTTGAAAAAGGTGAAAATGTGGGCGGACTTTCAAAAGAACCTTTTCGCCACAGACACACAATGACAAAAACCAGATGGAAACCCGACCTTGATGTTTTCACCGACATTAACATCAGTGCCGAGTTCTATCATGATGTCTTAAAAAAGCAGGCAATTGTAAATAAGGGTATTCTTTTGAGATTTAAAAACGAAATTTCAAAAGGTCAGTTTGAAACCACCGACTATAAATATGAAGACGGTATCATCGATTATGTAAAAGAGATTGCAAATGATGATGCCATGACCGATGTTAAGTTTGTGGAATGTGAAAGAACAGGTCGTGACCGTGAGGATAAGCCCGACTACAAGGTTAAGCTTTCGGTGGCATTTTGTTTTTCAAACAAGGTTAACGCCCTTGAATATTACCACAACTCCAGCTTTCTTGAACACGGCGGTTCTCCCGACAAAGCCGTAACCAATGCTTTTGTATATCAGATTGATAAATACATAAAACAAATAGGCAAGTACAACAAGAACGAATCCAAAATTAACTTTAATGATGTTAAAGACTGCCTCATTCTGGTTTCAAATTCGCTCTCTACCATGACCAGCTACGAAAACCAGACCAAAAAGGCAATTAACAACAAGTTTATTCAGGAAGCCATGACCGACTTTTTGCGTCATGAGCTTGAAATATATTTTATTGAAAATAAGGTTGAAGCCGACAAGATTGCCGCTCAGGTTCTTGTTAACAAACGAAGCCGTGAACATGCCGAAAAGGCAAGGGTTAACATTGCAAAAAAGCTCACCGGCAGCATTGACATCAACAACCGTGTTCAAAAATTTGTGGACTGCCGTACCAAGGATGTTTCCAAGCGTGAGGTCTACATCGTGGAAGGTGACTCGGCTCTCGGCTCATGTAAGCAGGGCAGAGACGCCGAATTTCAGGCAATCATGCCGATCAGAGGAAAAATCCTCAACTGTCTTAAAGCAGAGTATGACAAGATTTTCAAATCCGATGTCATTGTTGACCTTATGAGGGTTCTCGGTTGCGGTGTTGAAATCAGCTCCAAGCACAACAAGAATCTTTCACTGTTTGACATGGATAACCTCAGATGGGATAAAATCATTATCTGTACCGATGCCGACGTTGACGGATTCCAGATAAGAACTCTTCTTCTTGCAATGATATATCGCCTTGTTCCCACGCTCATTGATGCAGGAAAGGTGTTCATTGCCGAATCACCGCTTTTTGAAATAAACTGCAAAGGAAAGACATATTTTGCCTACACCGACAAGGAAAAAGCGGACATCCTAAAAAAATTGGACAACTCAAAATGCACTGTTCAGCGTTCAAAAGGTCTTGGTGAAAACGAACCCGAAATGATGTGGCAGACCACCATGAACCCAGAAACAAGACGTCTCATAAAGGTGAGTGCCGAAGATGTTGAACGAACTGCCGAAATGTTTGACCTGCTTTTGGGGGATAACCTTTCAGGCAGAAAAGACTACATTGCCGAAAACGGTCATCTCTATTTAGAGATGCTTGATCTTAGTTAAGGAGGGAAACGATAATGAATCATACGGACATGAAAATAACCGATACGCTTCGAGAAAACTATATGCCCTATGCAATGAGCGTTATTATTTCCCGTGCGCTTCCGGAAATTGACGGATTTAAGCCGTCTCACAGAAAGCTTCTCTACACCATGTACAAAATGAATCTCATCAAGGGTCAGAAAACAAAATCTGCCAATGTGGTTGGTCAGACAATGAAGCTCAACCCCCACGGTGACGGTGCTATTTATGAAACAATGGTTCGTCTCACAAGAGGTAACGAGTCCCTTCTTCATCCCTTTGTGGATTCAAAGGGTAACTTTGCAAAGCACTATTCCCGTGACATGGCATATGCGGCATCCCGTTACACCGAGGTTAAGCTTGACGAAATCTGTAGTGAAGTTTTTAAAGACATAGACAAAAACACCATAGATTTTATGGATAACTATGACGGCACAATGAAAGAGCCGACTCTTTTGCCTGTCACTTTCCCCAACATTTTGGTTAACCCCAATCAGGGTATTGCCGTTGGTATGGCAAACAACATTTGTTCCTTTAATCTTTCCGAGGTTTGCAAAACCACAATTGCCTATCTCAAAAATCCAAAATGTGACATTTCAAAAACGCTTCTTGCTCCCGATTTTTCAACCGGTGCACAAATACTCTATGACAAGGATGCCATCGATCAGATATACAAAACCGGCAGAGGAAGTGTCAAGCTTCGCTCCAAATACCGTCACGACAAGAAAAACAGCGTAATCGAAATTTTTGAAATACCTTACACAACCACAGCTGAGGCAATAATCGACAAGATTATTGACCTTATCAAAGCGGGAAAAGTCAAAGAAATAACAGACATTCGTGACGAGTCCGACAAGAGCGGTCTCAAAATTACCCTTGACATCAAAAAGAGCACCGATGTGCCAAAGCTCATGAGCAAGCTCTTTAAAATGACTTCGCTTGAAGACAGCTTCAGCTGTAACTTCAACATTCTCATCGGCACCGCTCCAAAGGTAATGGGTATTGCAGAAATCCTTGGCCACTGGACAGATTTCCGCATGGGTTGTATAACAAGAAAAATCAAATATGACATCAACAAGCTCACTCATCGTCTTCACCTTATGGAAGGTCTCAAAAAGATTCTTTTGGACATCGACAAGGCAATAAAAATCATCCGTGACACCGAAAAAGACGAGGACGTTGTTCCAAATCTTATGAAAGGCTTTGACATTGACGAAATTCAGGCAGATTTCATCGCCGATATCAAACTTCGTAACCTCAACAAAGAATACATATTAAAACGTATTCAGGATGTTGACGACCTCAATGCAGAGCTTGACCGACTTGATGCAATTCTGAAAGATGACGGCGAAATAAAGAAGATTATCATAGACGAACTCAAAGAAATTTCAAAAAAATACGGTCAGGACAGAAAGACCGAGATAATTTATGAAGATGAAGTTGAAGTCTTTGACGAAATCGAAAACATTGAAGACTACAACCTGAGAGTGTTTGTGACAGCAGGCGGATATTTAAAGAAAATCAGCCATGTGTCCCTTCGCTCCAGCGGTGCTCATAAGCTCAAAGAAGAAGACTATATGCTTTGTGAGTGGGATGCCACAAACAAATCGGACCTTATTCTTTTCAGCGATAAGCAAAATGCCTACAAACTCCGTATGCATGAGATAGCCGATTGTAAAGCGAGCGAATTAGGTCATTATATGCCCAATATTGCCGAAATGGAACCCGACGAAAAAATTGTTTTCGCACTTCCGACTCTCGATTATTCGGGTGATCTTCTTTTTGTGTTCGAAAACGGTAAGGGTGCAAGGGTTTCCCTCAAATGCTACGAAACAAAAACAAACCGTAAAAAGCTTGTTAATGCATATTACGGCAGGTCAAAGCTTGTGGGTGTTAAATTCCTCCCTCAGGAAGAAGACATTGTAATTTATTCGTCACTTGACAAAATTGTTATCTTTAATTCATCGCTCATGCAGACCAAAACCACCCGTGACACAATGGGGGTTGCTCTCATGAACATGAAGAAAAAGAGCACACTTGCAAGAGTGGAATTTTTAAAAGATGTTCAGTTTGCAGACCCCGGCTACTACACCGCCAAAAATATTCCTGCAACGGGCTATTATCTTAAAGATGAAGACGGAGAAGATAACCAGCTTAGTTTGTTTTGACGCGAAATACATTTATGAAGAAATTATCCGGATGTAAATGATTTTACTTGGATAATTTTAGGATGGGTTGATGAATTGTGGATAAAAGTATGTTTATAATAGCATTTATCGCGGTAATAAATCTTGTTACGTTTTTCACTTTTGCCCTCGACAAACGCGCTGCTCAAAAAGGCAAATGGCGCATAAAGGAAGCAACGCTTTTTTCTCTTGCTGTTCTCGGTGGGGGTCTTGGGGCTTTGCTTGGCATGAAAACATTTCATCACAAAACCAAAAAGTTTTGGTTCAAAATTGGTATTCCGCTTATAACAGTTGTGAATATATGGGCTTTTGCATATATTATAATTAAATACAACTTGCTTTGAAAGGTGATAACATGAAAACAATTGTACTCTACAGATCAAAATACGGCTCAACAAAATCTTATGCCGAATGGATTGGCGAAGCTCTCGGATGTGAGGTTCGTGATGCAAAAGGCGTTAAGGCGGATGAACTTCTTTGCTATGACAAAATTGTCTATGGCGGAGGCTTGTATGCCGAAATCATTGCCGGTGTAACGCTTATTACCAAAAATATTGAAAAACTCAAAGATAAAAAAATTGCAGTGTTCACAACAGGCATAACCCCTCTCGATTGCCGTGCCTACTATGACGGTGAAGTTTTGGAAAAGAATTTTAAAAACGGTGTGCCCGAAAATGTGAAGATATTCAATTTGATGGGCAAAATGATTCTTGCGGAGCTTTCGCTTCCGCATCGTCTTGCCATAAAAGCTCTCAAAAAAATCATGAGCGGAAAAGAAAACCCCACCGACATGGAAAAACTCCTCATTGAGCTATGCGATGCCGATGGTGATTTTACAGATAAAGCTCAGATTGCCGACCTGGTGGAATACATTAAAGGATAAAAAAATGAAACTCTATTTTGCACCCCTTGAGGGTATCACAAAATATGCCTACCGCAACACTCACAAAGAGATGTTTGAGGGTTGCGATGCATATTATGCCCCTTTCATAAACCCCAGCGACCAGGAAAAGGTCAGCAAAAAGGGAATAAAAGACATTTTGCCCGAAAACAACAAAGACATCAGCATAAAAGTGCAGGTTCTCACAAACCGTGCCGATTCGTTTTTGAAATTTGAAGATAAAGTCCGCCCTATGGGCTATGACGAAATAAACGTCAATCTCGGTTGCCCGGTGACAATGGTCACCAAAAAGGGGAGAGGTTCAGGATTTTTGTGTGACCCCGTCGGCATGGATGCCTTTTTTGATGAAGTATTTTCAAATACCAAGGTCAAAATTTCGGCAAAAACACGCATTGGCTTTTCTTCGCCCGATGAAATGGAAAATCTCATGAAGGTGTATAACAAATATCCGCTTTCGCTACTCATAATTCATCCTCGAACCCGTGAAGAGTTCTACAAAGGAAATGTTCACACCGATGTTTTTAAAAAATGCTTTGAAAATTCAAAAATTCCGTTGTGCTTCAACGGCAATGTGAACTCCAAAGAGGATTTTGAAAAAATTGAAAAAGCCTTCCCCGGGCTCGATTCTGTTATGTTTGGCAGAGGTGCAATTCAAAATCCTGCAATTTTCAGAGAGATAAAAGGCGGCGCACCCCTTTCCACGGGTGAACTTGTGGAGTTTTCAAAAAGACTTTGCAAAAACTATATGACCGTGCTTGAGTCCGAAACTTTTACGCTTCATAAGCTCAAAGAAATCTGGGTATATATGATGCTGAACTTTCCAAACGAAAAAAAGATTGGCAAAGCCATAAACAAGTCAAAAACCATTGACGAATTTGTTTCGGCAATCGAAGCATTGCCGGAAATATAATACACATGAAATTATAAGCATAATAACAAACCCCTGAATTTTGCAATTTTTATTGCAGAAATCAGGGGTAATTTGTTATTAAAAATCAACTTCCATTCCGTCATATGAGGAAAGAAATCCCTCACTTGCGGCAATGTCTTTCAGTTCATTGTGATTCACATGCTTGCCGTTGTGTGAAAAATGGTTAATCACAAAGATTGTTTTTTCATCGGCAATGCCTTTTTCAAGAAATATTTTTTTATATTCCACGCACTCTGCAAAATTCAGGTGTGAAGAAAATATGTTGTCATTGCAAACCGAAGTGCAGTCAAAAGAGACAAGAGATAGCGGTCTTTCAAGGTTTTCAAGATAATTCATTGTCTCGTCGTTGTATTTTCCCGTGTCATGAGAATAAAAGAGTGTTTTTCCGTCTTTTTCAATTAAATATAGCACGGGTGATGTCTTAGGAGCGTGAGAAGCTCTGAGGGGAGTTATTTTGTAGCCTTCGGCTTCAAAGCTTTCATATGGGGTAATCAATACCGCATCTGCATCCTTTTTGGACATAGTGTCGGTTTTGTCTTTAATTTTTTCATAGCCTGCTCTGTCTGCATAAAAGGTGAGTGGGTGCTCGGTGTCGGTCACATGGGCAAAGTTACCGTTTGCTCTCATTCTTATGTCATCCACATAGAGATGATCCTGATGAGAATGTGTTATAATGCAACTTTTGATTGCATAAAGCGCAATGTCATGAGCAATAAAATGCATATATGTATCTGCCGGAAAATCAATCAAAAGGGTGTTATCCACAATTGCCTGACTTCTTGACCTGATGTTTTTGCCGCCGAGCTTTCTTGCCTTTTTGCAGTTGTCACATTCGCAAAAAAGAGCAGGAACTCCTTCTGCAGCGGCTGTACCGAGGTATTGTATTTTCATATGAATCGCTCCTTGTGTTTGCTGTTTTAAGTATGATAGCATATTTTGCATTTAAAATCAATAACATTATGAATTATTGACAAAAAATTAATGATTGTGTATACTGATTTCAAATGAAAATCAAAATATTTGCGATTGTGATGGTACATAATCATTTTTGTATTTGCGAACCGGAGGTTGAAAATATGAATGAACCCATTAATTTTCTCAACAAAATAGATACAACCGCCAACGGTACCGTAATTTCCTGTTACAACACCGAAGGCAAGTGTTTCTGGATAAGATATTATGCATTAGGTCAGAGTGTTGCAGGCGAATTTCCTGATTTGCACACTCATCTTCACGGCGAACTTCTTGTTCATTTAAATGGAAGTGTTTTGTATAATGTCGATGGGAACGAGTTTTCGCCAAGTGAGGGTGATGTGATTGTAGCAAGGGCAGGGGAGGCACATAATCCTGTTGTGATTAATGATGAAATGTATGAATATCTGCAAATTGACTTTCCTTACGATGCATTCAGCGTCTCGGAGATATCGGATTGTATTATGGGACTGTTTAAAAACAAACAGGTTTGTGACGGGAATTTTCTTGTGCCCGACCCGGAAAATCGTGACAAGATTTTAAAATCCACTCGCAAAATCATTGCTGCATTAAGCAATAATTCCTTAAATAAAATGCTCATATATTCCTATGTGATTCAGCTTATGGATGCAGTGAACACCACGTTTCACAATCAGGCTGTTTTGGGTTCCTCTGAGCGGACAGAATCTGTTGCAGACAGTGCAGTTGACTACATATACTCCCATCTTGTCGATATAGATTCGGTCAAAGAGGTTGCAGATTTCATCAATATGAGTACATCTCAGCTTACACGGATTTTTAAAAAACATTTCGGTTGCACTCCTTATGAATTTATTGTAGATAAACGTATTGAGAATGCAAAACTTCTTATGTGCTATAATGGAGAAAGTGTTTCAGAGGCATGTCGCAAATCCGGCTTTAAAAATTATTCAAATTTTATTGCTCTTTTCAAAAAGAGAACAGGTATGACTCCCCTTGTATATAAGAAAAAGAACCAATAGACGAGGATATGATAAAATGACATCAGATGTAAAATCAATTAGTGTTAAAATAGACTGTCACTCAGATAACGGGAAAGAATTTTATGTTCATTATTGTGTTAATTCCCATGATGCACAAACTTGCCCGGATTCACCCCTTTGCAACCGGATAATTGTTTTTTTGGACGATAAAATTCAAACACGAAATTTTGAAAATATCACAAGCTGCAGTGCGGGCGACTGTCTCATATCCACTGCAGGTGAAACCGTTACTGCGGACAACTTTTTTAAAAACGGTTTTGAATGTTTAAAGATTGATTTCCCCATTGATGCATTTGATGGGATAGAGGGTTCGGGAATTTTTGTTGATGTATTCAACAATTCCGAAATTATTGAAGGCAATCTTTTAAGAACCGATAGCGAGAGTAAGGGCAGAATCATAAAAACTGCACGGAGAATTATCGGAGCACTTGGCGAAAAGACAAGAGATAAGCTTATGGCTTATTCATATATTATTCAGCTTATGCACCTTATTGACAATGCATTTAAAGAGAGAAAATTTATCTGCATCAGTGATAAGATGCCAAATGTTGTATTTGAAGCTATTCAGTATATTTACACCAATATCTCAAAAATTGAGAGTATAAAAGAAATTGCTGAAAATGTAAATGTCAGTATGTCATATTTAGCCCGTCTTTTTAAACAGCATCTTGGTTGTTCTCCCTATGATTATCTTGTGAACAGGCGAATTGAAAATGCTAAAATTCTCATGTGCTATCTTGATTATAGCGTAGCCGAGGCTTGCTATGAGGTGGGATTCAATGATTATTCCTCATTTATTACTGTTTTCAAAAAGAAAACCGGCATGACACCCCATGTTTACAAAAAATCTCATTCTTGATATGCAGATGCGTTAAATTCGATGTTTTTGTATATAAATAGATGTTGAATGTGAATTAAATGTGTGGTAAAATACAAATATAAAAATAATTAATATACAATATGAAAGGAGTTTTTTAAATGAAAAAATTAGTTTGTTTATTAATGGCGCTGATGCTCATGTGTACGGCATTTGTGTCTGTGTCAGCAGCTGACGAAAAAGTGAAAGTTGCCTTTGTAGGCGACAGCATTACATACGGTGCAACTCTCACCGATGCATCAACAGAGAGCTTTGCCGCTATCATCAAAGAAAAAGTCGGAGCAGATTATGAAGTTATGAACTTTGGAAAAAGTTCAAAATGTGCTCTTTCAACCTCCTTACAGCCCTATACGGCTACTGAAGAGTATTCGGCATCCATTGAATTTGAACCCGACATTCTTTTTATAATGCTCGGTACAAATGACATTAAAAACGAAAACTGGGATGAAGGCAAAGACAACTTTGTTGCCGATTACCTTGCCCTTATTGATTCATACAGAAAAGCAAAACCCGACCTCAAGGTGTATGTTGGTATTCCACCAAGAATTTTTAAGGAAAATGTCTACGGAACACGTTCACCCGAGATTCTTGAAAAAGAAGGTATTCCTGCTATCTATGAAGTTGCCGAACAAGCCGAAGCGATGGTTATAGATTTCTTTGAACCCATCAAGGAAAAAGGCGAACTTTTCCCTGATTTTCTTCACCCCAATGCAGAAGGTCACAAGGTTTTTGCAGACATTGCCTACAATGCGATGTTTGTTGATGAATTTGAGCCTTATGTATCAGAGCCCGAACTTCCCAAACCAGAACTTCCGGTGATTGACGATTCGCAGATAACAGATAACGAATCCGATGAAGAAGAATTTAATCCCGAAGGTGCAAGTGACTGGGCAAAAGAAGAAATAAAGCTTGCATATGAAGCAAACCTTCTTCCCGAATCGGTGATGGGCAGCTATAAACAGAATATAACAAGAAAAGAATTCTGCGAAATGGTTGTTAAAATGCTTCCCGAAAATCTTGAAGCACAAAGAGAAGCAGCCTTTACCGATTGTGACAATGAAGCAGTGGATTATGCATATTCCGTAGGCGTTGTAAACGGTATGTCTGATTCCGAGTTTGCTCCCGATGCAGAGGCAACCCGACAGGAAATGGCAACAATGCTTTTCAGAGCATACAAACTTATTGTACCAAGCGCCGCACCATCAATTGACGGAGATTATCCCGACAAAGCACAAATTGCTTCTTGGGCTCTTGACTCCGTAAACTTTATGAATGAAAAGGGAATAATGAAAGGCGATGCCGAGAAAAACATTATGCCTCTTAAAAACACAACAAGAGAAGAAGCAATACTCCTTGTGTACAGAGCATATAGCTCTGCTAACAATCAATAAATTTAGTTTTTGAATATTGATGAAAGGATAATGTGTAATGAAAAAATCATTAAGTATAATTCTTGTTTTACTTCTTATGTTTGTATCATTGAACACCGTATCATATGCAGATGATTCTGCTTCTTTGGACATTACGACAACCTCATACCGCTATTATGTGTCCAATGATGAAGAGAAAATTGATAACCTTGCAGATCTCACCGGAATCAAAGGTGCATCTCTTGACAAACAGCTGTCATTTATTATCATAAAGTCACACCTTCCCGGAAGAAGCGAAATTCCTGAAGACAAAATGTTTGAAAGCTACAAACTTCGAATCACTGTTTCTTCTCTCGAAGGTGGTTCCTACAATCCGGACGGAGAAACATGTGAGCTTATTCACAAGGTAAGCAATGAAACAATGGCTTCCGTAACGGGATACTATTCCGGTAGTGAACAAATTTTCGGATACACCAAGGAAGACGGAGAGGAAAAAAGAACTCTCAAAACTAACCTCGATACAGTTATTTCCGCCTCAAAGGTTTCTGTGGAAGAATTTACTGCAGTTGATGAACCAAACACAAGGGTATTATGGGTAGAACTCAAAGACTATGCAAATGAACTTCTTACCGGTCCTTCATATGATCCGGAAAACGGAATAGATATGAACATTGCTTTTGCAGTATACGGATACACATCCAATGTAAGAGTAACAGGAAGCAGTGTGGCCAGCAGACCTGTAGTGAGAGCTTCACTCACTGCTCGTGATGTTTTAAGTGCCGCTCCCGTTAAAATAATTGCACCAAAAGGTGACGCTATAACCGACACAAGCATTAACAATGCAAATGCATATACACTTACATTGGCCGATTCCATAACCACAAAAGCCAAGCTTAAAGATAATGTTCAGGTTACTTCCAAGAGAGCGCGTTTGGGTTATTTTGAAGTTCCCATACCTGCAGGTATGACAAACAAAGAAAACACTCTTGACAGTTGCAAGGTTACTTTCGTAACAAATTACGATATAAAGAGCTTTTTATATTTTTATGTAAAACAAGCCGGTGACAATGTCGACCTTGCTGATTACAATTCGGCAAAGGTTCCTGTGTTGGCACAAGAATTTTCCAATCTTTCCATTCCGTATACACAGGAAGCAATTACCATTTCCGATGTAGCACATTACCTTGTAACACTGGATCTGACAACAGATGCAAAAGCTTTCATAGAATCAGCGGATTATGACAATGAAAACGGTTCTGTTATGTATGCTCTATACATGACCAAAGATACATCGTCATCAAGAATACGTACAGGCTCTGACCTTGACGGCAATGACTGCACACCTAAATATGAATTGACAGTGACAACGGATGCGGTTATTGATTATTCAACCGAAACCTCACTTACAAAGCTTTCGGCAGGAAGTAATATAATAGCAATTACTACCGCTTCCAATACATATGAAAATGATAACGGTGCTCTTTTGTTTATTGCTCAGTACAAAAAAGACGGAAATGCATTGAGGCTTATTTCGGTAAGCACTTTAGATGCCAAACCTGTTGTTCCCGGTGCTACCGATGAACTTATTCAGACTGAAACGGTGCAGGTAAATGCTGATGCAGATGTTGTCAAAGCTTTTGTATGGGGACAAAGTCAAAACACTCCTTATGCAGAATGTGCAGAGGCAATGGTAATTTCCGATTAATACTTTTTCTTGTAGCGACAAATTTTTTTGTCGCTACATTATTCTACATAGAAAGCAGGCTGATACAATGAAAAAAATAATTTCCGTCTTTCTTGCCTTGACGTTGATTTTGGCATACATGCCGGCGGATATATTCACCATGAATGCCAAAGCAGAAAGCGAAACCTATGTCATAAAACCTACAGATGACACATGGGCGGGTTATTCCACCGAATTTCGTAATGTCATCCAGGGTGTTAAAATAGACGGTGAAGACTCCAACATATATAACCGTCTCTATTCTATCGGTGCAAGTGCCGACGGTGACCTTAGCACGAAAGTATATAACTCGTCACCGGTATATATGAAATATGACCTTTCAGATATTTCAAATGTGAAAATTAAATCTGCAAAGCTTAAACTTTACGGAAAATGTCTGAACAATGTTTCCGTGAACAATATTAAAATGTTTTTCTTTAAAATCGACAACAAATGGTCCGAAAACACTCTTATTCACGGAGACACACCTTTCTGGCCTTTAAAGGGCGGCGTTCCAAGTGCCGATTTCACACAGTCCTCTGATCCATCTAAGATTCAGCCCGACCTTGTGAGTCCTGTGTTTAGTATGAGTGCATCAAGCGAAGAATTTGAGCTTAAAGAATTTGATGTTACCACTCTTTTGTCAAAATACAATCTGATGGAAGATTCAACGGTGTCTTTTGCATATATGGTTTATCCCACATCCTACGTGTTCAATGTTGTTTCCAAAGATGCCGATGAAACCGATATGCATCCGGTTCTCGAAATTGAAACAGAGCCTATTCCCGATTTTGAAGCAGTATCCGGTCCTGAGGGTGAAATAGAATTTGACAGTCCCGTTTCGGTAAGCTTTACCAATAACGTTGATAAGAATTCTGTTGATGCTTCGAAAATACATTTGTATGAAGACGGCGAAGAAATAGAAATCAGCGATGACGATATAGACGTTTGTGATAATGTTATCACTGTTTCGACTCCGCTTGCCGGCTATTGTGATTACAGCCTGGTTATTTCCGACGGTATTTTTGACATATACCAAAATCAGCTTATTTCCGAGGCAGAGTATACCTTCTCAACAGTGGGTGTTCATACTGAAACAGTATACACCCACACCGAAGCCGATTCGTCAGTGCCTCAGGGGATTCTTAACGGAGCATTCCTTAAAAGTGGTGCATCAAACCTCAATAATACTCGTGTTACCGACACCGGCAGAGTGCAGATAATGGCAGGGGGTAGTGCTTACTACATATACTGCGTTGAAGCAGACCTTACAACACTTGATACCTCTGTTCCTTTTGCTTCCTTTATTTATTCTGTAAAATTCCATACCGGAGCAGGACAAAAAATAAGTGTTATTGAACTTGATGATTTTGATCCTGAAACTGTTACCTATGGTAGTGTAAGCGAAAATGTAGACTCCGGAGAAATCATCATTTCAAATCAGGCTCTCGGAGACTGTACCGGAGGCAAATATGTTGATTTTGATTTGACGGAATTTGTTAACAAAAAGATTGCCGAGGGCGAAACAGTAATTCGCTTTGCAATGAAACCCACAGTAAAACACACAACCAATTTCTATTCAAACTTTGCAGGTTCTGCTCACCGCCCGAAAGCAAAGGTTATCTTCAATGACGATAGCTTTACCGGAGTTAAGGAATCTGTTCCTTGCCACGCGCAAAACGGCGTTGATGTGTCTGCTCCCTTAAGTGTGACCTTCTCGGTTCCCATGGAGAGTGTAACCTATGAAAACTTTGCACTTACAAATCTTAATGACTCAACTCAAATCACCTTTGGTGCAGATGATGTTGTGTATGATGATGTGACATTAATTGCAACCGTCACACCACCTGAATCCCTTGATGAATTAACTCCCTATGAACTCGCCATTTTTGGTGCAAGCTCCTTAAAGGGAGAAGTGATGAAAAACAAAAAAATCAAGTTCATAACAGGCTCATCTCTTGAAATTGGCGAAATCGTCTTAGATGATGACGATTTGATTGATGAAGGAGAGCAAATCATGGCAAGTGTCGATGTTTCAAATAACACCGATTCTTCACTAAAAAGCCCAACTCTCATCATCGCTCTCTACAAAGGTGCAGTTATGGTTGACTATGCTTTGGGCACATCTGATGAACTTACCGCCCAATCATCTGCAACCCTTGAAGCAGCTCTCGCCGTAAAACCCGATTCAGACCTCTATGATCAATACTATGTAAAAGCCTTTTTGTGGGATTCCTTGGATGGTCAGCGCATTATGGCTGAATCTGTAACAGGTGAGAGTGCATCCGAAGACTATGAAAACGGCAAATTCTTTGGGGTTGTGACCGCAGACGGAGGATTTGCAAATTCATCCGAAAAACAAGTTACTATTGTTGCAAAAAATGAAGCCGGTGAAATTTGCTACATCAATCAGGTGACAGCAGACGAAAAAGGAAAATTCAGTGCCGAACTCGGTTTTGAACAAAGCGGAAATTACAGTGTGTATGCAATGTCTGAAGCCGCCTTTGCTAAAGCTCCTGCAATAGAAATTGATAGCTATACATCCTATGATGACTATCTCGATGTGTGGGAAGCCATAAATTCCGAAAACAAAACCAAAATTGCCTCTGTGCTCACCAAGGCTGTTGAAATATTTGATTTTGATGAAATCAATTACAGCATTGAGCACATTACAGACCTCATTTCGGCAGATATTAAAGAATATGGTGATTTTGGTTCATATTCCGAAGATAATATTTCCGAATTTTATGATTTTCTCAAAGAATCATCAATGCGTCATTTCAAAGTGTCAGAGCTTCTCTCGGATATTGCCGATGCAGAAAACTACACACTTCTTACCGATATTCTCGGCAATGAAGAAAACGCAACCTATCTTCAGATAGACAAACACCTTTCGAAATATCGTGACAACAAAAAGAAAATCAACAAAGCTCTTGTTGGTAGAAAATTTGATTCTCTTGAAGACTTTGTGGAAGCATTTGAAGACGCTCTTGATGATGCTCTTGACAAAGATGATAAAGACTCCGGCGGAGGCGTAAGCGTCAGCAAAGGTAATTCGGGTTCTTCAACGGTGTATACCGGCACAACGGTAACCACACCGCCACAGTCCGAACCTATGCAAACTCCCTCTGATTCTGCCGCGTCGGATAATCTGATTTTACAGGAAGAAAACTATTTTACCGATTCATCAACAGTACCCTGGGCACAAAAGGAAATTGAATTCCTTTACCGCATGGGTGTTATAAGCGGAAGAGGCGAAAGGACCTATGCTCCCAATGACAATGTTTTGCGTGAAGAATTTGTAAAGCTTATTGTTGAAACAGTGGAAGCAGACACAAAAAATGCAAAATCCGATTTTGAGGATGTCAGCAAAGATTTCTGGTGCTATCCGTATGTTTCTGCCGCATATTCCAACAAAATTGTTAACGGAATATCTGACAAAAAGTTTGGTGTAGGCACCGACATAACCCGTCAGGATATTTGTGTTATGATTGCAAGAACTCTCGAGCTTATGGGATTTACTGCAAAGAGTGAAAAAGAAGCAAGCTTTGGTGATATGGCATTGGTGAGTGATTATGCCAAAAATGCCGTTGCATACCTTGGCGAAATCGGCATCATAACAGGCACACCCGACGGGAAATTCAATCCCAAAGCCAATGCTACAAGAGCGGAAACCGCACTCATTATTTTCCGCACGATGGATTATATCAAAACCAATGGTGCTACTCTCTATAAACCCGACAGCTCCAATGAACCTCAAACGGAAACTGACGGAGAATACAAATATACCACTCCAACCACCGAGCAGGTTAAGGCAGATATTGAAAATGTATTGATGAAAAAATCTCATCCCTACATTCATGCAACAAGGGAAACCCTTGATAATATCAAAAAATCCCTTGAGGCGGGGGATGATGAATACATTGCCAAAGAGTATGCACAGACAAAGGAAATGGCAGATGAATATCTTACCACCAAAGTTGCAGTACGTACCAAAGTCGGTCAGGGCTTTAGCTATGTTCAGCCTCTGATTCTCTCGTGTATGACCGTCTATTATGTGGAGGGTGACGAAAGATATCTTAACCGTTGTCTTGCAGAGTTTGAAAACTTTAAAAATATTACCGAGTGGTATTCAGGCTCACAGCTTAACACCACCATGACCATGGTGTCAATTGCAATATGCTACGACTGGCTCTATGATTATCTCACAGATGAACAAAAGCAGTGGGCGCTCAATGCAATTGTTGAATATGGTCTTACAATGTCGTACAAGGTTTATGAAAACCCAAAGGCTCTTAATCAGATTAAAAAGGAATATAACGGCATAAATGTGTATTGCGGTTACTATTCATACAATCACGCAGTGTTCAATAACTCACATAACATCATTGCAGCTCTTGCCATTGCTCAGGAAATGCCGGATTTCAGTGCATTCATAATTGCAAATGCGCTCTATAGTCTTGAATGTTATCTTGATTTGGTTAAAGACGGCGGCTTTGAAGAACCCTCAACTTATTATGATTATTGTACAGGTAAATATGTATATGCGGTAAGTGCGCTCAAATCATCTCTCGACACACTCTACGGCTACGAAAAGAGTCCCGGCTTTAAAAACACCGCATGGTACGGACTTTACATTTTCGGACCAATGGTATTTGGTGATTGTGTTCCTGACAAAACTACCTACAACACAGATAAACTCTATATTCTTGCAAAAGAGTCCGGAAATGAAGCTATGATGAAGAGAATTGTGGACCTTGACCAGAAACAAGGTGTATGGACACTTTTGTGGTATGAAAAAGGAGCGCACGATAATCTCACCGATGATCTTGCAGTGCCTCTTGACCGAATGTTCAAGGTACCCGATCAGCAGGTTGCACTTTTCAGAAATCAGCTTAATGAAGGTAACAACATCTTTGCCGGCATATATACCGGTGGTGTTGCAACCTCTCATTCCGACCCCGTTGCAGGTCTGTTTTCAATCGATGCCTACGGTGAACGTTTTGCCACGGCTCTCGGCTATGGTGACTATGACCTTGAAGGTTATTGGGATAATGTTCAAAACGGCAAAAGATGGAATTATTATGAGCGCCGTACGGAAGCCGGCAACTGTCTGATTATAAATCCAAGCCTTGATGTTGGTCAGGATGTCACAAAATCTGCATATTTTGAGAAATATGAAATCAGTAACGGTGCGGCATTTGCAATCACCGATCTTGAACCGGTTTATCACAGAGAGGTAAAAAGCTATAAGAGAGGGCTTAAAATCCACAACAACCGCAGTCAGATTGTTGTTCAGGATGAAGCTGTGATGAAAAAACCTTCCGAAATATTCTGGTCCTTCAACACACCGGCGGAAATTGAAATCATAGATCAGTCCACTGCAGTTTTAAGCCACGGTGACAAACGTGTTGCAGTAAAGATATATGCAAATGTTCCCTATGAACTTTATGAAATGCCTGCCGAAAAGCTTCCCACATCTCCCAAGGTAGACACCCAGAGAGAATGGAAGGAATTTCGCAAGCTTGCCATAAAAGCCAAAGGTGTTGAACAGCTTAAACTTATGGTTGAATTTACACCCTTTGTTTCCGATCTTCAGATGCCCGAAACAATATCCGAATGGGTTGATCTTGATTCATGGGTTGCAATTGAAAAAGGTGAGGATGTCCCCAAGCTTCAGAGTCTTAAAGTTAACGAAGTTTCGGTTGAAAACTTTGATCCCGAAACCTACTACTATGAAGTTGAACTCAAAGATTCCCACAATATGCCTTCAATAACTGCCGAAGTTCCTGAAGGTTACAACTTCGAGGTAATATATCCCGAAAAGCTTCCCGGAGCAATAGACATTGCTGTTGGTGAAGAGGAAAGCGAAAATGTTAATTATTATCGCATAAGAGTTATAAGCGGTGCAGGTAAGGTTGATGTGTCAAATCTCACAAAGCTCGAAGCAAAGAGCGTATTCACTCCCCAACACGACGGCAACGTTGCCGAAAATGTTCTGGACGGACTTCTCACTACACGCTGGTCAGCAAGCAGTGAAAAAGGCGAAACATATCTTGACATCGATCTTGGCGCTGAACATTCACTTAAAGCCATAGGAATTGCATTTTATTCGGGTGCAAACAGAGTTTCGTATTTCGACATTTTAACATCTACCGACGGAAAGAACTGGAAAAAAGCAATAGAATACGGACGTTCTTCCGGTGACAGTGAAGAAATTGAGAATTTTGAAATCAATGTTGAAAAGGCACGCTATGTTCGTTATCTTGGCAAAGATAACAGTGCAAACAAGTGGAATAGTATTTCCGAAATTGTTATATACGAGTAAGGAGGCGACGTAATGAAAAAAATAATTTCAATAATTTTATCTCTGTCTATGCTTTTGACAGTGTTGCCCTCTTTTGCATCGCAGGCGGTAGCATCGGAAAATGATTATGAATATTTTCTTGAAGCCCGGGAGCTTCTCGTGGGGCTTGGATGCAAAGATGTTACCGATAAAAAGGATACAGTTATAACAAGAGATGCATGGATTAGTCTTGCAACGGAATTTTCTCACTATCAAAGCATCAGCAGAATTAATCTTGCAAATGCCGGAATTCATTCGGACACAAACTACTATTTTCTGCCCGAAAATCCCATAAAGGTTAAAGATGCTTTGATAATGCTTGTAAAACTTCTCGGATATCAGCCGGGAGTTGAGTATGCAGACAGTGTTTACATTAATTTTGCGACAAAGCTTGATTTGGCAGACGGCATAAACAGCTCAATGGATTCCGACCTCACATATGAGGGTGCATACATTCTTTTGTATAACTATCTCAGAGCCAACACTGCCGAAATAAATCTGACCGATGCAGATGTGAATATAAGAACCGGTGATACAAGTATTTTGTATGAAAAATATAATATTGTTGAGGTTTACGGTCAGATTACCGAATCTCCGGGATATTCGCTGAAAGATGCTTATGGCATAGATTTCGGTTATGTTACAATCGGCGATGAGCTTTGCCGTAATCCCCGCTACAACGGAGACGAATATTTCGGGAAATATGTTACTGCCTATGTTAAGGATTATGATTCCGCCTCCGCAGAGATTGTTGCAATGTTTGCAGATGATAAAACAGAATCTCTCACTATATATAGTGACGATTGCATATCATATGACAAAAGAATTCTTGTATACGCAGATGAAAACGGCAAGAATAAAAGCAAAAAAATTTCAATCAATGCCGATGTTTTCTGTAATGGTGAACGGTTTGATTATAAAACGGATTTTATTCCCGAAACAGGAAAAATCACAGTTTTAGATAACGGTATACATTCTGACGGAGCAGATATTGTCATAATAGAAAAAACCGAAGATATTAAACTTACTTCTGTTCTTCCAAATTCAAAAACAGTATACTCATCCGACAAAAAAGGTGCTGCCCTTGTAATTGACGAAGAGGTAAGCCTCACTGCTCCCGACGGAGAGGTTTTTGACTTTGAAAATCTCACATCGGGCGATGTGCTCACAACCTGGTTCAAAAGTGACGGCACAATCTGGAAGGCTATAGTAAACAATTATTCTATGACCGAAGTCATTTCGGAAGTTTCCCAAAACGGAGTGGTTATTCTCGGAAAAGAATACGGTTTTTCAAAATCTCGTTATGAACAGTTTAAGGACGTCATAAAGCCGGCTGTTACGGTAAATGCATTAATAAATATTTACGGTGAAATCTGTGATATGACTTCCGCTGTTTCGGTTGACGGGTTACCCGGTGTTATGCTTGCCATCGGAAATGTAAAAAAAGGTCTTTCTCAAAACCTTAGCATAAAAATGTATAATCCCTCTGACGGAATTGTTGTTTATCCCGTGAGTGAAAATGCTTCAATTAACGGAAAAAGATTTAAAACAATAGACGAAATGGATGCACAGTTTGAAAAGTTTGAAGGAACTTCAAACGAGGTTCAGAAGTTTATTATATATAAACTCAATGAGGAAAAAACAATCGTGACGTCAATTGATTTTGCAACAGAAATTCCAATGACGGCAAATGGTGACTCAAAGGTTTATCTCACAAAAGCAGTTGACAACACCGACACCGTTACCGGGAAATACAGACGTTGGTCCAAAATGTTTGGTCACGATATCATTGTTGAACCTTCATCAACAACAATGTTCAGATTACCCAAACAGTCCGAAACCGGTGAAATAAACGACAACCCGGATTATTTCTCAAACACTAAATTTTCGGGAATAACAAGCGGAACCACCTATTCGGAGTGCAAGGTGAGGGCATACACTCTTAATCCAAAAAGCAAAATTGCTCAGTTCCTTACAATAGAATATGATGCATCAGACTCATCATCCGAAACTCCGAAATCAGGTACAAGAGCATCAATGGTTGGAAGCATCAGCACAAAAATGTATAATGACGAACCAAACGAAAGTGTTGTAATATACAATTACAACTATCCCACAGGCATAACCGTATACGGAAAAAATGCCACATATTTTTCTGACCTTGGCATAGAAAGCGGAGACATTATTCATCTTGAATATAACTCCACAACCAAAGTGGCAAAGGCTGTCAAACTATTGTGGAAAAAAGATGCAAAAAATCTTGCCAATAACACGCTCTCCTATGGAAGTGAAGGCGGAATAACAGACATCAGATATTGTAAGGTCTACAAGATGTGGGAAGGCATTGCCGATATGTTCTTTGATGATGAAGATCTCTCTGTGCAAAATACTGACAATGCAATGGTTTTCAGAACAGATATGTTCCAGATTTTCAAATATAATGAACGTTTGAAAACGGTTGAAACTGTTTCGGCAGATGAATTTGTGGCGTATGATGCAGTCGGCGACGATTTGTGTTCGCGTGTTATTGTTGAATTAAGATACCGTGAATCTGTGTCAATGTTTCTTATAGACTGAAAAAGGTAAATAATAATTTGAAAATTACGTGCCTCAATCGGGTGAAAGGATGTCACCTGTTGAGGCACGTTATTTGAGGTTACAAAGGATATATTGAATCGGATAAACAATAATTTAACAATCCTTGACTTTTTTTAATTGGTTTAGTATAATATATAGTGTATGGATAAAATTACATTTTATGTAAGAAGATTATTCAGACGGAGGTGTTTAAAATTATCTACTTAAAAGTTATTGACAAAAAAGGTCAGCTCAAGTTCAAAGAGCAGGGCAAAAAGCTTTCTGTTACATATAACGGTGAATTTGTCGAAGGCGACAAAATACGTGTGGACATTTCGGAGGGCGAATTTGTTGCCGTGAAGCTTGACCCGACCATGCCCGAAAGCATTGTGCACATTCCAAACAAATCTTTCATCTATGAAGTACCCACCGGCAGACTAATGGCAGGTTATGCACCCGGCGCATTTTCCGGTGAGGAGCATGTTCTTGAAGCCAGAGAAGTGGAAGATGACGAAATCTACGGCTACAGAAACATAGCCCTGAACTCTCACGATATGCACGATGAAACACGTTTCTTCCCCCATGCAAGTGCAAACTTTGTAACAAGAGGCGAACCTTGCTTCTATGAAAGAAACGCCATCGACGGCAACACACAAAATGTCGGTCACGGCGCATATCCTTTCAACTCATGGGCAGGCGGTGCAAGAGATGACCTTGAATACCGCATTGACTTTGGTCAGAAAGTTGAAATCGAAAAGTTTGTAATCTATTTAAGAGCCGATTTCCCTCACGATACCTTCTGGAAAGCAATTGATTTTGAGTTTTCCGACGGTACAAGCGTGACAGGCAACTTCGAAGGAATTGCCGACGGTCAGGAAGTTGTTTTGCCTGAAAAGAAAGAAACCGAGTATGTTATTCTCAAAAAACTCACTCAGGTATCATATCCCCTTTCATGGGCGGCACTTTCACAGATAGAAGTTTACGGTAAATATATTAAAAAGGAGTGGAAAACCTTGGAAATCAGAAATGCAGCTAACGCAAAAGATGTTAAATATTACACAACCGAAAGACTCAGAGAAGAGTTCCACATAAACAATCTCTTCACAAAAGACAATGTAAGAATGGTATATTCTCACATTGACAGAATTATCACAGGCGGTTTCATGCCTGTTGTTGCAGCACTTAAGCTTTCCGCAGGCAAAGAGCTTGCCGCTGACTATTTCCTTCAGAGAAGGGAAATGGGATGTATCAACATCGGCGGTAAAGGTATTATCACCGTTGACGGTGTTGAATATGAAATGAATCCCCGTGACGGTATCTATATCGGCAGAGGTAACAAGGATGTCGTATTCAAATCCTGCGATCCCGGAGATCCCGCAAAATTCCACATCAGCTCATGTCCCGCACACAAAGAATACCCCATTGTTAAAATCGACATCACAAAAGCAAGAAAAGTTCCCTGCGGAAGTGTTGAAGATTGCAACAAGAGAGTTATCAATCAATACATCCATCCCGATGTAATTCAGAGCTGTCAGCTTGCTATGGGCCTCACCGAGCTTGAACCCGGTTCAAACTGGAACACAATGCCTTGCCACACTCACGACAGAAGAATGGAAGTTTATCTCTATCTCGACATGGGTGAAAACGATGCAGTGTTCCACATGATGGGCGAACCCGGCGAAACACGTCACATCATCATGCACAATGAAGAAGCTGTCATCAGCCCCAGCTGGTCAATTCACTCCGGTGTCGGCACAAAAGCATATTCCTTCATCTGGGCAATGTGCGGTGAAAACCAGGAATTTGACGATATGGACTTCATCGAAACAAAAGATTTAAGATAACAGGCTGTGCCTGTGCCCCGTCGCGTGCACAAAATGCTTTTCATCTGTTCACGCGAAGCAATTTTAAAAATACTTAAAATGTAAATAATTTTTCAGGAGGAAAATATAATGTATGATATGAACAAATTCCGTCTTGACGGAAAAGTAGCACTTGTTACAGGTGCATCTTACGGTATCGGTTTTGCAATTGCATCAGGTCTTGCTGCTGCAGGTGCAAAAATCGTTTTCAACGACATCAAACAGGAACTCGTTGACAAAGGTCTCGCAGCTTATGCCGAAGCAGGCATCAAAGCTAAAGGTTATGTTTGTGACGTAACAAACGAAGATGCGGTTGCAGAACTTGTTGCAACAATTGAAAAAGAAGTTGGCGTTATCGACATTCTCGTTAACAATGCCGGCATCATCAAAAGAATTCCCATGTGCGAAATGACTGCTGCAGAATTCAGACAGGTTATTGACGTTGACCTCAACGCTCCCTTCATCATGTCAAAGGCAGTTATTCCCGGCATGATCAAAAAAGGTCACGGCAAAATCATCAACATCTGCTCAATGATGAGTGAACTCGGAAGAGAAACCGTTTCTGCTTATGCTGCTGCAAAGGGCGGTCTCAAAATGCTCACAAGAAACATCTGCTCCGAATACGGTGCCTACAACATTCAGTGTAACGGCATAGGACCCGGCTACATTGCAACTCCTCAGACTGCACCTCTTCGTGAAGTACAGCCCGATGGTTCAAAACATCCCTTCGATTCCTTCATCCTTGCAAAAACACCTGCTGAAAGATGGGGAGATCCCGAAGACCTTATCGGACCTGCAGTATTCCTTGCATCCGATGCTTCCGATTTTGTTAACGGCCACGTTCTCTATGTAGACGGCGGTATTCTTGCATACATCGGCAAACAGCCTAAATAATTTAGTTTTTACATCAAAACCCCCTGGAAATTCCAGGGGGTTGCTTTATAATGTTAAATTTGTTTCATCCATTCAATTGAAAGGTCAATCCAACCTTCAATGGACTTATTCACATAGCTGTCTTTTCCAAGAGAGGTTATGTCGTTTCCCAGTGCAACACCATGGGGTGCGCTTGGGTAGATGTGAAGCTCAAATTTCATTCCCTTGAGAGCATAGCTTTGAGCCAGCGCAAGGGAGTTATGAACAGGAACAATTTGATCGTCGGAGGTGTGCACAATAAATGCAGGTGATGAATTTTTATCAACCTTGGTGTTTAGTGCAACACTTTCCAGGTCAGAAACGGAAGGATTTTCAGAATGGAAAAGATTGCAGAATGAACCAACGTGGGCATTTGGAGTAAAGGGCGTGATAACCGGATACACCGGGATAATGCCCGCAGGCTTGTTGTAGCCAAATTCCATGTCGACGGCTTCCTGAACCTCGGGCAAATGCCAAAGTGTGCCGAGACTTGTGCAAAGATGTCCTCCGGCCGAAAATCCCGTTACAAAAACCCTTTTGGGGTCAATGTTATATTTTTCGGCATTGTCTTTAATGTGCTTCATTGCCATTGATGCTTCAATGAGCACCTTGGGGAAAGCTGCCGATTTTCCGGTGCTGTAGGTTAAAACAAAAGCGTTCACACCTTTGCCGAGGTAGGAGAGGGCAATGGGTTCGCCTTCACGGTCGGCACAAACACCTCCATATCCGCCGCCCGGAATAACCAGAATTGCATCTCTTTTTTTATCCCAAATTTTGTCGGCACAATAGGTTTCAAGAAAAACCTCATCGTTTCCTTCAAAAAGATATATTTTTTCATTTAACATTAAATATCACCTCAAAAACAAAATCTGCCTGTATTATATCATACAAGCAGATTTTTTTCAATATTCTTATTCAAAATCAGTGAAGAAGTGAAGCACCAATTAAGCCTGCATTGTTTTTGTGCTCGGCAATAACAATCGGCACATCAAATTTTATCTTTTCTTTAAGGGGAGACAAAAGTGCATCGCCTGCTCCCGATATACCGCCCGAAATAATAACCTTTTCGGGGTCAAAAATGTATATAAGTCCGTTTATTCCTGCCGAAAGGTAATCGGTATATTCATCAAGTGTCGTATTTGCCACGGGGCAGTTTTCTCTCACTGCTTCAAAAAACAGGAGACCGTTTAGCTTGTTTTGGTTTTCGGCATATTTTTGTGCTAAAAGTGAATCGGGATTTTTTATTGCCGCATCTGTTGCCATTTCCATGAGAGCTGTGGTTGATGCGTATTTTTCAAAGCATCCTTCAAGTCCGCAACCGCATTTTTTTCCGCCATATACAATGGGAAAATGACCGAGCTCTCCGCCGCTTCCTTTTCCTTCATAAATTTTTCCGTCAAAAATAATTCCGCCGCCCACGCCTGTTCCGAGAGTGAGAACAACCGAGTTTTTAACATCTCTGCCTGCACCTGCCGCAGCCTCTGCAAGAGCGGCACAGTTGGCATCGTTGGCGATGTAGGTTGTGACACCGGTTTTTTCTTTGACCGCACCTGCGAGGTCATAGTTGTCAAAATTAAGGTTAACGGCAGACACTTTGGAATTTCTTATAAGCCCGGGAGTACCAATGCCGATTGAGCCAACATTGTAGTCATTCATAAGTTCAAGACATTTTTCGGCAATTTGTGTTGCAACTGCGTCTGCATCTGCACCTTGCGGGGTGGGAGCTGTAACTTTTTTGAGAATCTGGAAGTTGTCGTCCACAACGCCGATTTTCATTTCGGTTCCGCCAAGGTCAACGCCAATTCTAACACCTTCATATGCGGCTCTGTCACAAACCAGAGTAACATCGGGATGAATGTGAAGAATTGTTGCCGGCACATCGGTACGTATGTTTCTTTTCAAAATTCTTCTCACAATACGGTGCTTTAAAGCTCCGCTTGCCATAATAACAATTTTTTTGGAACGCATGATGGTTCCGAGCCCCATTGTAAGTGCGTGGGTGGGGGCATCTTCCGGATTTTCAAAATGGGCGTAGTGAACATCTAAGGCTTTTTGAGTGAGCTTTGTGAGGTGGGTGTCACCCTCAAGGGAAACATCAGGATTGTTAAAGCCTATGTGACCGTTTTGACCAAATCCCAAGAACTGCAGGTCAATACCTCCACATTCGGATATTTTCTTTTCATAATTATCACATTCAACCTTGGGGTTTTTACATTTTCCGTCAAGCATATGTATGTTTTCGGGGCGGATGTTCACCTTTGAAAAAAGATGTTTATTCATAAAGCTGTGATAGCTGTGTTCATCATCTGCCGCCATGGGATAATATTCGTCAAGATTAAAGGTTTTAACTTCAGACATATTGAGCTTGCCGTTTTCATACATTTTTGCAAGCTCTTTGTAAACACCTGCCGGAGTTGTTCCCGTTGCCATGCCAAGAACAGAGTCGGGTTTTTCGTTAATTTGGTCTGAAACCATTTTCGCTACTTCTTTGGCAATTTGTTCGTAGTTGTCACAAATAATTACTTTCATAAATATTCTCCTCCGCCTGTTTAATATGATTATATTTTATATTAAACACGGAGAAATATATTTGCACAATATTTCATTTTTTTTGCAATATATTTTGAATGTGGTTGCAATGAGAAGCAATAGATGTTATACTCTAACTTGGTGATGAGTATGAAAAAATACTACGGTGCTCATTTAAAGGAATGCATACGCATTAATGAGCTTTTTACCGTTCATTATTTTGAATTTTCAAAAAACTACAAATTTCATGGTGAATCTCACGATTTTTGGGAGTTTGTCTATGTGGACAAGGGCGAAATCATTGTAACTGTCGATGACGAAAGCTTTGCTCTTTCCGGCGGGCAGATTTTCTTCCACAAACCAAATCAATGGCACAGGCACGAATCCAACGGAGAAATTGCACCCAACATTGTGATAGTTTCCTTTGCGTGTTCTTCACCTGCCATGAGCTTTTTTGAAAACAAGCTTTTAAGCGTGGGTCAGACGCAAAAATCGCTGATTTCAAAAATAATCAGCGAATTCACCAATTCTTTTCTGACTCCCGTAAATGCTCACACCACCACAACTCTGGAGAGAAATGCCGAAGCTCTTGTTGGCAGTGAACAGCTCATCAAAATGTATCTTTCGGAGCTTCTCATTTTGTTCATGCGTGACAACGATGTTGGTCAATATTCCATGTCAAAAAGCAATAGGCTCAATTCAAATCTTGAGTTCATTTTGTCACACATGAATGCAAATGTTTCTCGCATGATGACCCTTGCCGACATCTGTTCCTATTCCGGCATGAGCAAATCTGCGGTCTCGGCACTTTTTTCAACATCGCTCGGCATGGGACCCATTGACTATTTCATAAAAATGAAAATTGACCTTGCAAAAAAATATATTCGTGAAGACAACTACAACATAACCCAGATTGCCGAAATGCTGGGCTATTCATCAATTCACTATTTTTCCCGTCAGTTCAAAAAAACGACGGGCATGAGCCCGTCGCAATATTCCAATTCCATAAAGGCACTGGATAAAAATTGATTTTTAAATGTCAGACTTAATGACCGACACTTCAGTGTTGGTTGTTGAGACCAATGCTATCGTTTTAAAAGTGAGGCAAGTTTTTTTCGTCCGCTTTGCCAAATTTCATAACTTTTGAATTTAAGCTCCACTTCGGAGCTTTTTTCTTTGTTTACAAATTCGCTTATATCTTTATTGCTGCTTTTTTCAATCATCTTAAAGGCCTCGGAGTCGGTTTTGACACAAGTTTCATCCACAAAGCAAAGGGGCGGAAAAAGCACACACCACCAGTTTTTTCCGTCTGCTTCTCCTATTTCAACTTTCAAAGCCTCATATGATCCTGCAGGAAGAACAAGATTCCCGTATTCTTTTGTGGGGAAATCGCTTTTGCCAAAGTTTACACTTACATCATATTCAAATCCGTTTCTTTTAATTTCATCTTCTGCTATTTTTTTAATATAGTCAAGATTTTCCGTCGTTATGGTTTTAACCTTGGCAATATCGTTTTCCGCCTCAAACATGTCTTTTGTTTCGCTGATAATTCTGTCTCTGACTTTTAGTTTCAAATTCTGATCGGCATCGGAGTCTGAATTTGCAATAACATGAAGTCTCAGCACCGAATTTGCCAAAGCTGTTTCGGTGGTTTTAAAATTAGAATGAAGCATCAAGGTACAAAAAAAGCCAATACACAGTGCCGTAATACATTTTTTCATATGCTGACTCTCCTTTTGAGTTCAATGTCAAGCCAAATGCTTTTTTGGCATATGAGCTGACTGTCAAAAAATATTATTCACCGTAAGTATTGACTTAATATTTATTTTTATACAATTAAGATATTATTTTTTGCACAAAACAATATTTTCCACATCGTCTTTTGATAGATCCATAAACATTGAAAGCTGTTCATATATAATGCGATGTGCATCTTTGTATATGATTTCGTCGTGTTTGTGCAACTTTTTACCGGTTAATTCAATTTCTTCTTTATGGCGGACTATGCACTTGTAAACAGAGACAATACTTTGCATTTCACCGCTTGACAAAACAGAGCGAAACGATTCTTTGCGTAGAGATTCGTTTTCAATCCATGCATCATCTTGAGTGGAGTTTTCAATAATTTGCATAATTTTGTCAAGGGTTAAAAGATGGTGCATTTTGGAAGTGAGTTTTTCATTTTGGGTTGGAACAAAAAATGTTGAACTGCTTCGAAAAACCGGAGATAGAATGTAATATTCAATATCATCGTTTCCGAATTTTTTTGTTGTGATTTCTGTGATTTTACACACACCTTCCGAACCGTACAAAACTGTATCGCCTGATTTAAACATGATAATCCTCTTTTCTGATGTCTGTCCCAAGACCCCCTGCAACCGTTGCCAAAGGTGATAGGAGAAGTTGTAATGTCCGTTATTTCGGCTAATTTAATTCTATCATGTTTTACAAAATATTACAATGGAGTTTTTGAACAAAAAAACGCATGCAAAAATATGTCAAAATGACCATAGTCGCAACGAGCAAAGCTTCATTGTTGGATTTTATGATTATATCAAATGTAATCAGCGAATTCTCCAAATGCAAAAAATGCAAGCAGTACAATCAGAAGAGCAAAATTTATTGCCGAAAAAAATGCAAGGTATCGGGATGATTTTACACCTTCTGTTTTGCTTATGAATCTATATGAAATCAGGCTTGCCATTGATGCAATCACAGTCCCGAGCCCGCCAATGTTGGTTCCTGTTATAAGAGCTTTTGCATTGTCGGTAAAAGCACTGAGCATCGCCGCGGCGGGAACATTGCTGATTACCTGGCTTATGAGCGCTGAAAATACTGTTTCTTTTCCGTTAATAATGCTTCCGATTGCATATGACACTGCATCAATACGAGCTATGTTCCCTACAAGAACAAAGAAACAAACAAATGTTAAAAGCAAAATATAGTCTGCTTTTAAAAACAGTTTTTTTTCGTGAAAGAAAACAACAATGCAAACACATATAAGCGAAATATACCACGGTATTATGCCAAGGACCGACAAAACAGACATTGCAAAAAGTAATGAGTATACTATGAGTGCTGTCTTTTTTACAGTGTAAGCATTACCTCCCGAAGAGGCACTGAGTGAACTGTTTTTTCGTACCATTCCGACAATGCACACAAGAATCAGACACACAAGACCAAGCGGAAGTGTAACAGCAAAAAAATCGTTAATACTCATTGAATAGTGAGAATACAAATAGAGATTTTGCGGGTTTCCGATAGGTGTCAGAAGACTTCCGAGGTTTGCGGCAATGGTTTCAAGAGTAACCGTAAAAATCAGTGTTTTACTGCCCTGATTTTTGAGAAGAGCAATGGAGAACGGTACAAATGTAATCAGTGCAACATCATTTGTGATGAGAGCCGATGAGAAAAAACATACCAGCGAAAGAAGCAAAATAAGTGTTTTTTCGGTCTTTATTTTTGACGATATTTTTGCAGTAAGAAGGTCAAAGAGACCACAGTGTGTGAAGCCTGCCACAACAAGCATCAGACATAAAAGAATCCCAAGAACTTCAAAGTTGCAATAAGACAAATATTCTTTGTCCGGTGTCACAAAAAAGCACGATGCAATTGCTGCAAGGGCAGCTATTGTGAGCACCGGTTCCGATTTTAAAAATTTGAACACACTTTTCATTTGTAAAATCCTCCCGTGGCAGTCTTAACATTCAAAATCGTACACTGCCCTTAGTTTTGTTGCATTAATTCCGTTACTATTTTAATGTTGCTTTTTCCGGTTTTATCTTTTGTTACCACAATCTGTTTGTCAATTTTTTCCTTTAGTTCAGCCACATGAGAAATAATGCCCACGAGACGGTTTGAATCTGCAAGGGATGAAAGTGCTTTCATGGCGTGTGACAATGATTCTTCATCAAGAGATCCAAAACCTTCATCAACAAACATGGTGTCGAGCTTAACTCCGCCGCCGGATGTCTGTATTTCATCTGAAAGACCAAGAGCAAGTGACAGGGATGCTTTAAAAGACTCTCCGCCCGAAAGTGTTTTTACACTTCTCAGACTCGCGTTGTAATAGTCAAAAACATCAAGTTCAAGTCCGCTCTGACTGCGATTGTTATCCGATTCTGTGCGTCTTCGGAGCTCATACTGACCTTCTGACATAATCATTAGTCTTGTATTTGCTTTTTCTATTATTTTGTCAAAATAGGTCATTTGTATATATGTTTCGAGCATAACTTTTTCTTTGCCCGAAAGATTTCCGTTAGCAGTATTTGATAGTGATTTTACCATGTTCCATTTTTCTTCAACGCTTTTAATTTCATCTGATTTGGACTGTATGTTCGAAAGAGACAAGCTGTTTGCACTGATGCGGGCATGTATATCTTTAAGAAGAAGACTAATATGAGACTTTTCGTCTTTTAATTTTTCCTGTTTCGAAATTTCATCTTCAAAATTGATTTCCCCGGAATTTGAGATAAGCTTTGAGTTTTCCTCCAGACGAGCAATAATTGTTGCAAGATTTTTTTCGTTATTTTCAAAATCATTTCTTGCTTTTTTGAGTGATTCTTCATAAGTATGGATGGTTGTTTCCATTTCTTTTTTTGCAGTCATCGCCTCAATTTTGCTTTTATACCTAAGCTTTGAGCCGATTTCATAAATGCTTTTTGACAATGACTCCGAATAGGTTGTATTGCGTGCATTGCATTCACTCAACTGATTTATTCGGTTTTTGATTTTTTCCAGTTTTGTTTTTTCATTTGGAATAATGTCGGAAAGCTCATTTTTTCTTGCAAGCAGCTTTTTTGCTTTCGACAGTTCTTCTTCAATTTTTAAAAGCGTGCTTTGGGTTTCTTCTTCTTTTTCTTTAAGTGAATTATCGCCAAGCGTTTGAACCGTGAGTTTTTTCACAAATGATTGCTTTTGAGAAACTTCACCGTTTATTTGACCTGCCGCAACACTTGCGCTTGTTTCTTCATTTTGAGCATTTTGAGTTGATTCCCTGAGGATTTCAAGTTCCTCTTTCGATGGTGCAAAAATGCTTTCCGATGCCGGATGGGGGTGAGATGTCGAACCGCATACAGGGCATGGTTTTCCATCTCGCAGTGTAGTTGCAAGAATGCCTGCCTGAGCATCAAGATATGCTTTGTTCATAATCTCGTACTTGTTTTTGATTTCTTTTGCAATGCTTGATTTTTGTTTGTATAACTCCTGAGCATCAAATAATTTTTTTTCAAGCTTCGAAAGATCGCTCATTTCGTTTTTGAGATTTTCAAGAGCAGCTTTTTGGCGCAAAAGTTCTTCTTTTGAAGATTCAATATGAGCTATAAGAGCTTCCGCTTTTTCGGTTGTTTCAAGTTCGGCTTCAAATTGTGTCAGATTTTTCTCTGTTTCTTTTTGCATTATAACGGCAGATTCCGTTGCCAAATTGCACTCTTCAATTGTTTTCTTAACTTTTGTAAGTTCATTTTGTCTTATTTCAAGCTCGTCATAATTCGGAATTTCGGCATCAATAGCTGCTGTTTTCTTTACAAGAGAGTCAATCTCGACTTTTTTGTTTTCTTCTTCGTTCAGTTTTTGTGTCAGAATCTCTTTGAGTTCATTTGCTTTTTCAAGCTTGATTTTGGAATCCGACACGGCTTTTTTTGCATTTTCAATTGTTTGCACCACAGAAAGGTTTTTGGTTATCTCCTCAAGCTTTGCATCTGTTTCACGCGCTTTAATGTCATAATTATTTTGAAGCAAAATATCATTTTCAATAAGTTGTTTAAGAAGTGTTATAATATCATCTGTGAGCATTTCGCCGTTTTTAGCTTTTGAAATTTGCACAAAAAGAGCATCGTCTTCGTTACATATGATACCGTTTACATATTGTTCAATTCCGGCTCTTAAAGTATCATATTCACGGCTCAATTTCCCGGATTCGCTTTTGAGCTTTTCTTGGAGAACGTAATAATTTTGTGTTTTAAATATTTTTTGGAAAATTTTCTTCCTTTCATCTGTTGGAGCAAGCAGAAGTTTTAAAAAATCCCCCTGTGCAATCATTGCAACCTGAGTGAATTGATTACGGTCAATTCCCATAATTTTTTCAATTGCGCTGTTTACTTCTTTTAACTTTGTAATGGGGGGAGCATCCGGAATATGGAGTTCGGCGTTTGCAGATTCTGCAGTCATTCCCTCGCCACGGCTTTTTGGACGCTGATACGAAGGATTTCTTTTCACATAATAATCTTTACCACCATATGAAAAAAACAGTTCCACAAAGGTAGGCGTTTCGCTGTCGGCATATTTTGAACGAAGCATTGATGATTCTCTGTTTTCACCGCTTGCCTCACCGTAGAGTGCAAAAGTGATGGCATCAAATATCGTTGTTTTTCCGGCTCCCGTATCCCCGGTAATTAGATACAGTCCGCTTTGACCAAGGGTATCGAGGTTAATTTCAACTTTTTCAGCATATGGGCCGAAAGCTGACATTATAAGTTTTTTGGGTCTCATAGTTCTTCCTCCCACACTTGTTCAATAAGATTTAACATAAAATCTTTCTGTTTATCGGTCATGGGCATGTTGTTCTGAAGTTCAAAAAATTGAGAAAATTGCTCAAAGGGTGTTTTTTGCTCGGAAGCTTCATTGTTTTCAATGCGATTGGAGCTTCTGGTGCGTGTGTTGTCATAATCAAGCTTCATAATATTTTTATATACAGTGCGCAACTTGCCGATAACATCTGTGATTTCTTCTTCGTTTGTCAGTGTAATGTGCATGTAGTCGTGGTTGTAGGTAGTATCTTTGTAAAAATCATGAAGCATTATATCTTCATATTTTCCTTTTATTTCCACCATATCATGCAGTGGTATCAGTTCGGTTTCTTTTACGCTTATTTGTCCTTTTTCTCGAAGTTCAACAACAGTAACACTCTTTTTATCCTTAGATTCTGAAAAAGAATATTTAAGTGGTGTTCCCGAATATCTCACTTTTTCGGATGAGCAGTTCTGGGCTCTATGGATGTGACCGAGTGCAGTGTAGTCAAAATCATCAAACACATCAACTGCCACTGCGTCGCTTCCGCCCACAGAAATTTCTTCCGATTCTGTGCGCTCCGCTCCGCACACAAACTGATGGGTAATGAGAATGTTTCTTTCGTTTGTATCAATTTTGAAATTTCTAATAGCTGTTTGCACAGCATCGGTATATGATTCAATAACTGCATTTTCGTTAAAATGTCTCACATGAGAAGGCTTTATAAACGGCAGCATCCACACATTCAAATTCCCAAAATCATCCTCAAGAACAATGGGCTCAATGTTACCGTCATATACAGGAGATATATAAATTCCGCCATCTTTCATAAATTTTCTGCCAAAGGCAAGACGCTCCGGTGAATCGTGATTTCCGCTTATAATAAAAACTTTGAGATGACGTTTTGAAAGCATAACAAGAAAATCGTCAAAAAGCTGCATTGCCTCTGCCGAAGGAACGGTTTTGTCATACACATCCCCTGCAATGATAACTCCGTCGGGCTTTTCTTCATCTGCTATTTTTATGATTTTTTCAAGTATATACTGCTGATCTTCCAGCATTGAGTATTCATTTACCCGTTTTCCTATGTGTAAATCTGATAAATGTATAAATTTCATTTTCGTCCGTCCTTTTATAATGCAAAATACACGCTATATATATCATAGGATATTTTTTATTAAGTGTCAAGAAATAAAGCTAAAATAAACAAAAATCAAACATCAAAAATGTGCACATGCACTAAAATGTCATTAAAATGCAACCTTTTTTTTGATTTAATGGTATTATATGTAAAAGGAACAATTACTTTTTAAATTTTCTGTATTTTGAAAGATGATTTTCGGGAGGATAACAATGTCTACAAATGAATTTTCAAATTCGCAAAATCCCATGAATCCGGTCGATTATAAACCGGTCAAAAAAAGGCGTGTCAAGAAGGGCAGAAAAAAAGTATGGATTATTTCGAGTCTTGTGATTGTGCTTATTCTTGCCATCGCTGCAACGATATATTATTTTGTTGCTTCATCCGCAGAGGAAGATAAAGCTCTTGATAATACTTTTACAGAACTCGCAAAAATAAATGAAAATGTATCATACGATGATGAAACAGGTCTTGCTTACATTAACAATGAAATAATTGTTATGGCAAGTGAAGAGGCCGGTACAGATGAAATAAAAAAGATTGCAGATAAATATGATGCAGAAATTTCGGATGCAATGGAGGATATCGGTTTTTACTGTTTTACATTTAATGAGCGAATGACAGTTGAGGATATTGACCGTATTGTTAAGAAACTCAGTAAAAACGAAATGATAGATTCAGCTTATCTAAATCCGGTAGTGGCTGTAGAAGATGACACTCTCGAGTCGGATGAGGAACCGCAAAAGAGTTCCGATGTAAAAGCTTCTTCGGACAGTGATTCGGAGGAAGCGGTTACAATTGCACAAGGGACAGCTTTTTACCCGGATGATGACTGGAACGGAGCAACATGGAATGTTAACATTCCGCGAGACGAAAACTGGGGAGTTGAAGCCATTAATGCTCCATTTGCATGGGCACATATGGACAAGCTTGAAGAGGTGAACATAGGTCTTATAGACACTATGCCCGATTTGAGTCATTCGGAGCTTGAAGACACTACAGCCTTCCTGACCATGACCGATCCCGAAACCAACAAATATTCCACTATTGAAGTAGATAATACACAAATTAGTAAAAGCGATCATGGTACACATGTGGCAGGGATAATGGGGGCGAAATGGAACGGTGGAGGAATTTCGGGCGTAACCGGAAATAATGGAAATATATACTATAGCTGTGCGTATGATCTTGATTTGTCCGGTAGGCTTACGGGCGAGTATTATTCGGCATATAATTATGTCAAAGCTATAAAAGTGCTTATTAACAATGATGTAAGTGTAATCAACATCAGTCTGAACACATCGCGAGAAGCGTGCTACGGAGCATCAAAAGGCAATGAGAATGCTATAAACTATATTGATCGTCAAGCGAAAATTGCATCCTCAATGCTTGGAAGAATAATAGATGACATTCAAAAAAACAATGCACAGGATTTTGTAATCTGTGTAGCTGCCGGAAACACAAACGGATATGATTATTATCCAACCGAAGCTGCAAGGTTTGGCTATATTAAAGCTGACAAAAACACTCCTCCGTGGGTAAAGACTGAAAGAGGTGGTGCGCTTGCAGAGTATAACAATTTTCTTTCGTTCATTTCCGACGAAAAAGTGAAAGGTCGAATAATAACAGTTGGTTCAATCGGTATAGATCACGCAGATTCTACCGGGGAAATGACCGATTATAAATATTCATATTTTTCATGTGTTGGTGACAGGATAGATGTTGTTGCCCCCGGAGAGGATATATATTCTTGTATTCCCGACTCATATGCATCAATGGATGGAACATCCATGGCAACGCCACATGTTTCAGGTGTGGCAGGTCTTGCATTTGCGGCAAACCCGTCTTTGTCGGGTCCTGATGTTAAAGCACTTGTTACGGAGTTAACTTCCGAGGAGTTTTACTATGCCGGCGGAAACAGCGGCCTTGTGGATGCCGACCTTGTCATAAGAGCTGCTTTGCAATCAAAAGAAGCCAATATCAATAAGATAGTTAAAGGAACCGGCAGTGGAATTGATCTTTGCTTTGTAGTGGATACAACCGGCTCTATGAGTGATGATATTGGCAATGCAAAGGAAAACATGGTTTCAATTCTTAGTGAACTTGAGGCAAAAAGTGCAGACTATCGTGTAGCACTTGTTGATTACCGTGATTTTGAATCAAGGTCCGGCTCGGGAGACTATCCTGCAAAAATCCAGTTGGAATTCAGTAGTAACAATGATGAAATTATTGCTGCCATAAATTCTCTTGACTTGGGATATGGTGGAGATGATCCCAAAACCGTTTATTCGGGTATAAACGAGACCCTTAAACTTGACTGGAGAGCAAGAGCACAAAAAATTATTATTATTCTCGGTGATGCTCCGCCACATGATCCCGAACCGGATACCGATTATACATATGAAGATGTTTTGACTTCCCTGTACAATGCAGATATCGGAATTGATCTCGGGAATTCGGATGAAAGAGTTCTTGGTGCACCCGAAGACAGCAAAATGGCAGTATATTCAATCGGTATAGGTGGCGGGTTGGATTTCTTTGAAGAAATTGCCGAAGCAACAGGTGGAAAATATACCGAAATTGCCGATGCCGATCAAGTTTCGGATGCAATCATAGATTCCATTCGTGACATTAAAGTAGATTCTGTAACTTATGCATTGGATTTTGGAAAAAGCTTTAGCGACGAAACGGTTAAGTTTTATAAAGATGATGAATATGTGTTTGAACTACCGCTCGATAATAAAGGTCAATATCAGATAAATGATGTGACAGCCGGAGAATACAGATGGACGATAGACAGACTTCAACGAAGCGGAACCATTAGTTTTGATGAAGATGAGGATAATGCACAAATCAAAAAAGACAGCACCAAGTGGTATAACTTTGCCATTGTGCTTTGGAAGCGTCACCGTACCGAGACAATCCTGTGGACTGCTTTGGTACTTGTACTGTTGGTTGTAATTATAATTGCAATATCTAAACTCAAAAAATATCTGAAAAAAGCCAAGGCTCGACGTGTCCTTCGAATGGAGCATTGTCCTGCATGCAATAATCCTCTCTCTCACGGAAAATGTAAGGTTTGCGGTTATGGTTCAAATCCGCTTACAGCAGAAATTTCTCGGGTTGAGACGGTTTTTGGTAAGGAAGAAAGATGCAATGTATGCAATGCATTACTTGAATCCGATAGTGCGTTTTGTATAAACTGCGGCGCCAAAATAGCGGGTGTTTGCGTGGATGAGGATAAGCCTGCTCCACAGCCGGAGATTGATAATAACATTGAAAAAGCAGAGGATATGACTGCCGCTGCAGATCAAGCGGAACAAAGAGGTGTATTTTGTAACGAATGCGGAACACCGCTGAATCCGGAAAGTGACTTTTGCCCAAACTGTGGTGTGAAAAAATGCGAACCACCAAAAGAAATGAAGCCTGATTTGGATTTGCCTCGCGGCAGATTTTGCAATGAGTGCGGAACAATGATTAAAGAGGATAATATATTTTGTCCAAATTGCGGCAGAATTCTTAAGTAAATACTAAAAATTAAAACCTCAGCAACATATTTTCATCATGGTTGCTGAGGTTTTTACATTCTCATCTTTCCTAAGTTCGAGTCCCTGAAGGTCCAAAAAAATAACCACCCTTTTTAGGGTGGTTATTCTTTTATGGACCTTCAGGGACTCGAACCCCGGACCAACCGGTTATGAGCCGGTTGCTCTAACCAACTGAGCTAAAGGTCCAAATATTAAGCTCACTTGCAAGCACTTAAGTATTATATCATAAAGATTTTTAAATTTCAAGTGTTTTTTTACAAATTTTTAAATAAAATACATCGCCTGATGTAAATAGTTTTTATTTATTATTTGCAAATTATATCCGTAACTGTAATATTATTCCCTTTAACACGAAATTTTATTTCATATTCACCAAACTCGAAACCGTATTCTCTTTCATCATCCGAATGATATGACGGTCTGGGGTCATTTTTTAAAATTGCAATAACAGCCTTTCTCTTTTCAGGGGCTATTTTTTCTAAAAGTTCATCGGGAACGTCCGGTGTCAGTTCATATTCTTTAACAGCATCAGAAAAACCGCAAACCGCTTCGGGGTGACAGTCCGAAAGAGTGAGATAGGGTTTAATGTCAAAAATGGGTGTGCCGTTTTTTAAATCGGCACCGCTCACAATCAAAACACTGCCTTTTCCCGGAATTTTTTTTACTTCTTCAAGTTTAACACAAGAAAGCCCTAAAGAATTCGGACGAAATGGCGAACGGGTTGCAAAAACTCCCACACGCTTGTTCCCGCCGAGTCTCGGAGGACGAACGGTTGGGCGGAATTCATGAGTAACCGATTCCGAAAACTGCCATATGAGCCAGAGATGGGAATATTCGTCAATTCCTCTGAGCGCTTCGTCGCATCGGAATTCTTTTTCAAAAACAATTTCCGAAAAAACATCGCACAGTCCGCTTTGACGGGGGATTCCGAATTTTGTTGAAAAATCATTATATATGTATGCAATTGGTTTGATTTCAACTTCATTTGCCATTTTTAAACCTCATTTCTTCTAAAGAACAGTATATATTATTTTTCTCGGGCGGTCAATATATTTTGAAATATTTCCGTGTGTGTTGACACGGTTTTTTTTAATGTTATAATAAAATTAACGGTATGAATACAGCAAAACATTTTTGGAGGTTTTTATGAAATATACAGGCAAGAAATTAAACGAAATCATTTTCCCTCTTGGCGGCATAGGAACGGGAAGCATAGGCATTGCAGGAAACGGTAAGCTTGTTGACTGGGAAATTTTTAACCGCCCATCCAAGGGAAGCATAAACGGTTATTCTCATTTTGCCGTGAGAGCTATAGACGGTGACAAAATAATTCCGGCAGTGCTTCGGGGTGACGAAACAAAAGACTTAATGGGTCAACACGGTTTACCTCCATTCAGCGGTTATGGCTTCGGACCCGTCAACAGTACCATGGCAGGTTTTCCGCATTTTGAAAATTCGTCCTTTGAAGGTGAATTCCCCATAGCCAAGCTTAATTTCAGTGATTCTCATTTCCCCGGTGAAATTAAAATGACGGTTTTTAATCCTTTCATTCCCAATGATTCTTACAATTCAAGTCTGCCGGGGGCATTTTTTGAATTTGAAATTAACAATACCTCTGATAAGGATTTGAAATATCAGGTGGCATTTACGGTTGCAAATCCTTATGAGTGTTCCGTTAACAAATCCGAAAATTCAAACATCATCACACTTTACAATGCAGGTGCAGAAAAAGACAGCACGGAATACGGTGACCTTACAATGATAACCGATGCAAAGGATTCCTTTGCTCAAAGCTATTGGTACAGAGGAAAATGGCTCAATGACATTGTGACCTATTGGAATGAGTTTTCCGGTGAAAAAGAGTTTCTCAACAGAGAATATGACACACCGGGTCAAAAAGACATTGCAACTCTGATAGCAGACGTAAATATCAAAGCCGGAGAAAGCAAAAAAGTGCGTTTTGTGCTTTCATGGAATTCTCCCAACAACTATAATTACTGGTCATCGTCAAAAGATGAAAATGTTAGAAAACCGTGGAAAAATTACTATGCCACAGTTTTTGAAAGCTCAAAGGAAAGCGCAAAATATTGCATTGAAAATTATGACAGCCTTTTTGAACGCACATTAAAATTCAAAGATGCACTTTTTGGTTCATCACTGCCCGAATCTGTTATTGATGCTGCCGCATCGAACCTTTCTGTTTTAAAATCGCCGACGGTTCTTCGTCTTGAAGACGGCTCCTTCTACGGTTGGGAGGGCGTTAATGAAAAAATGGGAAGCTGTGAAGGAACCTGTCAGCACGTGTGGAACTATGCCTATGCAATGTGCTATCTGTTCCCCGACCTTGAACGCTCTATAAGGGATAATGAATTTAAGTTTTCCACTGCCGATGACGGAAAGATGGCATTTCGAATGACCCTACCCGTGGGAAGTCCAATGGCTGAATTCAGAGCTTGTCTCGACGGACAGATGGGTTCGGTTATAAAATGTTACAGAGAATGGAAAATGTCGGGCGACAGTGAATGGCTAAAGTCTAACTGGCAAAACATCAAAAAGGTTTTAGAATATGCATGGAGCGACAAAAACCCCGACAGGTGGGATCTTGACAAAGACGGAATCTTAGAGGGCAGACAGCATCACACTCTTGACAAAGAGCTTTTCGGTCCCTCATCGTGGCTTGAAGGCTTTTATCTTGCGGCGTTAAAATGTGCAAGCGAAATGGCAGACTATCTTGGTGATGACGAAAAGAAAAATGAATACATTGATATTTATGAAAAGGGTAAACAGTGGACAAAGGATAATCTTTTTAACGGTTCTCACTTCGTTCAAAAGGTTGATGTTTGTGACAAATCTATCGTAGATAGCTTTGATGCTGCCGAAGAATATTGGAACGAAGAAACAAAACAGATTAAGTATCAGATTGCAGAGGGTTCAATAATCGACCAGGTTCTTGCCCAGTGGCATGCCGACATTTTGGGGATTGGGGATATATATGACCCCGGACAGCTTGATATTGCCCTTGAAAGCATGATGAAGAATAACTACAAGGCTTCCATGCGCTATTTTGCAAATCCATGGAGATTATTTTCCGTTAATGATGAAGCCGGAACTGTTATTTGTGACTATCCCGAAGGATGCGAGAAGCCTAAAATTCCAATTCCCTATTGCGAAGAAACCATGACCGGATTTGAATATTCCTTTGCAGGTCTCCTTTGCTCAAGAGGTAAATATGAGGATGGATTTAAGGTTGTTAAGGCAATCCGTGACCGCTTTGACGGTGAAAAACGAAATCCGTGGAACGAATTTGAGTGCGGCTCAAACTACGCCCGTTCAATGGCAAGTTATTCCCTTGTTCCCATTCTTTCGGGCTTTGAATTTGACATGCCCAATGGTCACATAAGCTTTAAACCCTACAAAGACGGAGAGTTTTCATGCATTTGGAGTGTGGCGGGATCATGGGGTGATATTAACGTTAACAACTCTGATATCAGAATAAATGTTTTTGAAAAACCAATTACTTTGAAATCCCTCGGTTTGAAATTTGCCAAAAATGTTACAAAAGTAAAAATTGACGGAAAAGATATTGATTTTGAATTTAAAAACGGTGTAGTATATTTTAAAGAAACAAAAATTTGCCAATCAATGGAGATTGGTTAAGCAAAACAATTTTGGAGGTTTATATGAAATACACAGGGAAACACACAAAAGAAATATCTTTCCCACTTGGTGGTATAGGGACGGGAAGCATAGGTCTTGGCGGAGACGGCAGACTTGTTGATTGGGAAATTTATAATCGCCCGTCAAAAGGGAGTATTAATGGTAATTCTCATTTTGCTATAAGAGCAATTGACGGTGAAAAAATTACTGCTGCAGTTCTGAATGGTGATTTGCTCAAAGAATATATCGGACAATACGGAAAAGGACTTGCAAGTTATGGCTCGGGTCCAGCCATGGACAAGCTTGCAGGTTTTCCTCATTTCAGAGATACGGAATTTGACGGAGAGTTTCCCATTGCAAAAGTGAATTTTAAAGATGCAGATTTCCCCGGTGTTATAACCATGACTGCATTTAATCCTTTTATCCCCAATGACGAATATAATTCAAGCATACCCGGAGCATTCTTTGAGTTTGAAGTGTTAAATCCAACGGACAGAGACCTTGTATATCAGATTGCATTTTCCATAGTCAATCCGTTTGAAAAATCCACCAACAAATCTAAAACAGAAAGTGGGCGTACTTACCTGACATTATCCAACAGTGGTGTTGACACTTCCGACACAGACTACGGTGACCTTACTGTGGCAACAGATTGTGATGAGGCTTTTGTTCAGGATTATTGGTACAGAGGAAGTTGGCAAAATGACATCATAACATATTGGAGCGAATTCTCCGGAGAATTAAACATAAGGAATCGTACATACGACACCCAAGGCAAAAAAGATGTGGGGTCGGTTTATGCGCAAGCGCAAATCAATGCAGGAGAAAAGCGTAAAATACGTTTTGTTCTCACATGGAACATTCCGAACAACTATAAATATTGGAATGAACCCGCTGAAGATGACAGAACTCCGTGGAAGAACTATTATGCAACTGTTTTTGAATCTTCATTTCACAGTGCAAAATATGCTATGGATAATTTTGACTCACTTTTTGAAAGGACTCTTCTTTTTAAAAATACCCTTCACCAATCAACTCTCCCTTCCGAGGTTACGGATGCTGCCTCATCAAACCTTTCAGTGCTCAAGTCCCCGACGGTGTTGAGGCTTGAGGATGGTTCGTTTTACGGTTGGGAAGGCTGTGCTATGAACGAAGGACTTTGCTATGGTACCTGTCAGCATGTATACAACTATGCTTATGCAATGTGCTTTTTGTTTCCGAATCTTGAAAAATCCATAAGAGACAACGAGTTTAAATATTGCTCAACTCCCGATGGGAAAATGGCATTCAGAATGATTCTTCCCCTTGGTAGCGGAATATCTGATTTCAGGGCTTGTCTTGACGGTCAAATGGGTTCTGTTATTAAATGCTACAGAGAATGGAAGCTCTCGGGTAATAATGACTGGCTCAGAGAGAACTGGTCAAACATTAAAAGCATTATGGAATATGCATGGAGTGATAAAAATCCCGATCGTTGGGATTTTGACAAAGACGGAGTCTTGGAAGGCAGACAGCATCATACCCTTGACATGGAGCTTTTTGGTCCATCATCGTGGCTTGAAGGGATGTATCTTCTTGCACTTAAATGTGCAAGCGAAATGGCATCCTTCGTTGGTGAAGAAGATAAAGCAAAAGAATATACGGAAATATTTGAAAAAGGTAAGCATTGGACAAAAGAGAATCTTTTTAACGGAGAATACTTCATTCACAAGGTCGACATAACCGACAAATCTGAAGTAGACAAATACGATGCAGAAAAAGACTACTGGAATTTTGAAGCCGGAGAAATAAAATATCAAATACAAGATGCCTCATCCATTGATCAGGCACTTGCCCAGTGGCATTCAAATATTTTGGGAACAGGTGAAATATTTGATAGTAACCAATTGAGCACTGCTCTTAACAGCATGATGAAATATAACTTTGTCGATAATATGCGTTCCATTGCAAATCCATGGAGAAATTTTTCGTTCAATGATGAATCCGGGACAATAATTTGTGCATATCCACAGGGGGTTAAAAAGCCGAAAATCCCCATTATGTATAGCGAAGAAACTATGACCGGATTTGAATATGCTTTTGCAGGTCTTCTTTGCTCGGTGGGACGATATGAGGAAGGATTTAAGGTTGTTAAGGCAATTCGTGATCGTTTTGACGGTGAAAAACGAAATCCGTGGAACGAATTTGAATGCGGCTCAAACTACGCCCGTTCAATGGCGAGCTATTCCCTTGTTCCCATTCTTTCGGGCTTTGAATTTGATATGCCCAATGGTCACATAGGCTTTAAGCCCTACAAAGACGGAGACTTTTCGTGCATTTGGAGTGTGGCAGGATCATGGGGTGATATTAACGTCAACAACTCTGATATCAGAATGAGTGTATTTGAAAAACCAATCACATTGAAATCCTTCGGCTTGAAAATTGCAAAAAATGTTACAAAAGTAAAAATTGACGGAAAAGATATTGATTTTGATTTTAAAAACGGTATAATATATTTTAAGGAAACAAAAATTTGCAAATCACTGGAGATTGCTTTATGAAACACCTTAAAATAACCACTGCGGAAATTGCAAAAATCTGTGGTGTATCTCAGGGGACGGTTGACAGAGCTCTGAACAATCGTCCCGACATTAAGGCTCAAACAAAGCTTAAGATTTTGGATGTAGCAAAACAATACGGCTACCGTGACGAAATTCCCGACAGCACAAAAGCGCACAGAGGACTTGTGGGAATTGTTGTTTTTAATTTGAACAACGAATATTTCTCCGATCTCATAACCGAGCTTGAATATGTTTTGGATTTCGAAAATCTTTCCACCGTTGTTATGATGAGTCACTATGATAAGATGCGTGAGGCTGAATGTATCCGCACATTGTATAACATGGGAGTTCAGGGGATAATTATCTGTCCGGTAAATTCGGGATTGGAATTTGAAAATTATCTCAGGCTATTTGACCTTCCCATAGTTTGCGTGGGTAACCGCCTTTCAGGCTTTCCGTATGTTGGCATTGACGATTTTGCCGCCATGCGTGATATGACACTTGAGTGCATGAGTGGGGACTATGAAAATATTGTCTATTTTTCGCCTGCACTTGCCTATCCCGATGCTTCTGCACAAAGGCTTCGCTATGAAGGATTTTTGAGTGCAGTAGGGGACAGAAAATACTCTGTTGTGACAGATATTGCCGAAATAGAAGAACACTATGACGAAAAAACTCTTGTTATCTGCTCCAATGACTACTATGCCCTGAAGGTCTATTTCAAAGGCACAAACGCAAAGATAACCGGCTTTGATAACATTAAAACCGTTTCAAAGTATAATCTGCCAATTAACACAGTGGGCTACAGCGTGTCGGAAGCGGCAAAGTATGTGACAGACATTGTTACGGGTAAAAGTAAAGATAGTGCAATTATAGAGCATAGTTTGATTAGGTGAAAATCATTAAGTGACTTAACAAAAAACACCTCCGGATAATTTTGAAAATTATTATCCGGAGGTATTTGATTTTTTAACTAATGTTTTCTCTGAAAATATCTTTAAGCATAAAAATATCTCCTGAAACAGATTTGATTGTAGCTATCATAAATAAATCCTTATCAATTTTTGTAAAATCTATATTTTTTCCTGCGTTTTTAAGAAGCATTGACAGAAATAATCTTTGTATTCTGCCGTTACCTTCTCGGAATGGATGTAGATAATTGAGTGAACAATATAGATTTGTAAATTCATTTATAAAGGATTCATTTGAATATTCCATTAAATATTTTTTGCTTAATAAATCATTGAATATTCTGTCGGCGTATTCTTCGATTTTGTCAAAATCGCAGAAATTTGTTCCTTTTTTGCTCATATTCACGATTCTGGTTTTTCCTGCCCAGTCGTAGATGTCATCAAAGACATAATGATGAAGCATTTTATAAAAAGAGAAACTGACATTTTCAAATGGGATTTCTATGAAGGCTTTTGCCAGCAGTGCACCGGTAATACTCTGCTCAACAATATCAAGTTGTTTTTCGTTTTGAATGTTAAACTTATTAATGAGTACAGTTGTTCCCTTGTAGCATCCATCAGATAACGGATCGATTGAGTAAGGCATTATATTTTGCACCTTTCAAGGAGTTGTTTAATAAAATCTTCTTTGCATATTTTTCCGCTCACAAAATTAAGACAATGTTCTTTTTGATTTTCTTCCAGTTTGTAGCCCTCCATTTCTACAGAGGCAATAGCGTTATTGAGCACATTTTTATATATATCATTGTTTTGCATATTATCACATCCTTAAAATTTATTATATCAAATTATGTTTGTAAATGCAAGATAAAATCAATTAATTATATAATGTCCTAAAAGTACAACCAAAAACCCCACAAAAGCTTATTTCAACTTTTGTGGGGTTGATTATATTATCTTGCAATATCAACTCTTACAGCTTTTGCTACAGGTTCAAGAGATGTGACCGAATCCCAAAGGAATATTTTTGCGTATTTTGCTTCGGGATTGTCTTTAAACACTACGTTGACATCGGAAAAATTACAACTGCTCGGAACTATTATGTAATCAATCAGTTTTGAAGAATTGTTATAGAGAGCTATGTGAAGATTCTTGCCCGAAACACTTACATCAGTCTTTGCATACACAACAATTTTTTCTTCCATTACCTGTGCATTTCCGGTGATTTGATATTCAGAGCCTTCCGGGTCGTCAAGAGGAATAAAATATATATCATATTTTCCGGCATATGTTTCAGTGGTGGAACCGCTGTAACCATAAAGCGTAGGAAACTCAGAACCTTCAAATATGTTTGAATTTGTAAATCTCGTACTTTTGCTTTTTATGGTTACATTAAAAAGGTTATAAAAACCACTGAAAGCATTTGCCATAACAGTAGATGGCGTTCCTTCAATAACAATATCTGTTAAAAAGCTGCAGTTCGAAAATGCACCATATGGAATAACAGTTTCATCGGTTATTGTTACTTTTCGAAGTGTTATGGGAATTGCATAATCCTCATATGTACCTGCCATGTATTGCTGTGAGGTGTCAAGGTCATCCTCTGTTCCGAAAATATATCCAAAAACAGCATCTTCAGTGCCGCTTATTCCACGCTTTGAACCTATGAACGGAATGACGATTTCTTCAAGGGCTTCCCAACCGCAAAACGCACCTTTGCCAATTGAAGTTAGTGTATTTGGCAAATTAAGTTTTGTTTGTTCCTGACAGCAGTTATAAAAAGCATAGTCACCAATACTTGTCACCGAATCGGGAATGGCGACGGATGTAAGAAATGAACAGTTATAAAATGCACCATAGGGTATGGTTGAATCATCGGTTACAGTTACTTTTTTGAGTGTTGACGGGATATAGTAATATACACTGCTTCCATCGGAATAATATTGACGAACGGCTTCCGAAGAACTGCTTTCGCTGTATCCGAATATATATCCGAAAACTGAGTCAACGGTTTTGTTGGCATCACGATTTGAACCAACGAACGGAAGTGTTATCTCTTCTAATGAAGAGCAACCGTAAAACGCAGAACTACCAATACTTGTCACCGAATCTGGAATTGTGACGGATGTGAGTGATGAGCAACCCACAAACGCATGACGACCAATACTCGTCACCGAATCAGGAATGGTGACGGAAGTAAGGGATGAGCACTTGTAAAACGCCTCATAACCAATACTTGTCACGGAATCTGGAATGGTGATGGAAGTAAGGGATTTGCAATTGTAAAACGCCTCATAACCAATACTTGTCACGGAATCTGGAATGGTGACGGAAGTAAGGGATTTGCAATTGTAAAACGCATAATCACCAATACTTGTCACCGGATAACCATCAATTTCAGACGGGATTTCAATTGCACCGGTGACCGATGTTGAAAAGTCGGTTATGGATACTTCACCGTTTGATACGTAGTATGTGTAATCACCGTAGGTTTCAGCTTTACAGATTTGTGGCAACGCAAAAATTGTAATTACTATTGCAAAAAGCATTGCAAGTTTTAAGAGTTTGGTTTTCATAGTAGTCTCCTTTTTCAAAAATTATTTTTTAAAATGACATTGTTGTAACTTCTGTTTTAGGAGTCGATTAAAACATTTTGGATTAATTTGATAACACCTTTGATAGTTCCTGATGGAATACAATCATATAAAACAGACAGTACGGACTGGACGCCTTGTTCTTTAATCTGTTTTGTAAAATTCTTTTTGGTGATTTTGCTTTCTATATCATTGTTTTTGTTAAATTTTTTGTTGAGTGCATTGATGAATTGTTCTTCAAATTTTTCAGAGACTTTTCTGTCATACTTATTCTCATATTCGTAGATTTTAATTATAAGATTAATATAGTGACATGGTTCAATTTTAAGTAACTTAGGGTTTAGTTGCGTGTCAATATATCCCCCGAATTGTTCAATAGTATGCTCCAGTTCCATGTGAACATTTGGATCCGGAATATTAATAACAATTTTTCCGGTACTGTCAAGAAAAGCACTTTTATTATATTCCCAAAACGCATCATACCACTTATATTCTCGCGGATAAATAAGTTGTTTTTTCTTCTTTAACATACGAACATTTGATTGAAGTATGCCAAGCTGTTTGCTAATGGTATAATCATCATATTCTTCGCCCTTCTCTATCAACTTATCTAAATACAATGAAAACATCATCAAATCAATCTGAGATTTACTTGAGCTTCCAAAATTTGAATTATAGAATTTTTCAGAAATTATGTCAAACAATTCGGCTTTTTCTTGAATTGAAAGCTTTTTCATCAGGTCGTTTCCCATAAATTAATCCTCTCGTATAATATATTTTGAGGTGTTCAAAGTATCCCCAATAACTTTTTTATGATTTATAGTAGTTTTTTCCATTATAAACCATACAAATTCATGTGTCAATATGGATTTCATCTTATAATAAGTCTGTAATATGCGAAAAATATTATAAAATTAAGTAAGAGGTGCGAACTATGTATGTAGATTATAAGGAAGTCGGGAAAAGAATTGCTGCAAGAAGAAAGGCTTTGGGATTAAAACAAAACAAAGTTAATGAGATGGCAGAACTCAGCGATAAATACCTTTCGAACATAGAAACAGCAAGGTCAATTCCGAGTATAGATGTCCTTATGCGGATTTGTAAAGCTCTTGACACTACTCCCGACTACATTCTCCTCGGTGCAGTGAAAAATGATGATGATGTTGAAACGGAAAGACTTGCTCTTGAAAAGCTAAAAGGGTTTTCGGGAAGAAAGAAAAAACTTGTGTACAAATTTGTGAACATGCTTGATGATGAAGAAATCTGATTATAAGTGGAATAAATATATTATGAGATTGACTGATATGGTCAGTCTTTTTTTACAAATATATTTCGAAAGAAATATAAACTAAAACTGCTCATAAAATCTTTGACGTAATTTTATGAGCAGTTGTTGAAGATATGTGATTACAAGTTTTAAAATTTAATTTATGAATATTTAAAATATCAATCCCGGTAATCATATTTGAGTTTTCTGTTAAAACTATTCTTTAAGATACCTTTTAAGCAAAAAAGCACAGAAGTATGGAAATGTATAAATATCATCGCTATAGCCGATATTTGCGTTGGCAAGCTTGATTCCGTATTTAATGTCAGAATATTTGCTGTTTTCTATAAGCGTCCTGAGAGACTTGGATTTTCCGTTTGTGGCTTTAACTTCAACAGGAATCAGATCGGAAGCAGTGCGCACAAAAAAATCTTCTTCCAGTGTTGAATTTTCTTTTTTATAGTAATACAACCCAAGACCGCTTTTGATGAATGCTTCACTCACAATGTTTTCAAATAATGCCCCTTTGTACACTCCTAAGTTTTTATTTGCCCTAAGATCATCTTGTGATTCTTCATCAAGCATTGCCACAAGAAGACCGGTGTCCGCAAAGTAAATCTTATATTTAGATTCGTCATAATTCCCCCCCAGCGGCAACTCGGGGAAATGCAGCTGATAACATATGTTTACAATTCCGCTGTCGCTCAGCCATTCAATGCACCCTCTATAATCTTTAAATCTTGCACCGGATGCAACTTTGGATATTTGAAACTTTTTATTATCTTTTGCAAGCTGCGGTGGAATCTGATTAAAAACATTGAGTATTCTTGTCTGGTCAAGACCTTCGGCATATTTTCTTATGTCTTCTTTGTAGTCGGCTATCAATTGTCTTTGCGTTTCCAAAGAGCCCTCAAAGGTTCCTTTTTCAACATATTCCCGAACAACTGCCGGCATACCACCCAAAACACAAAAATCCATAAAAAGCGAATTTAAAACACTAAATTCCAAAGTGCTAAAAGGGATGAGATTTTTCATATGCATTAAAATATCCGAAATAAATTCGTCACCATATCCTTTTGCCCACAAAAATTCTTCAAAATCCATTGAATGCATTTCGTAATCGGTTTTATATCCAACACTGTTGCTTTCAATTTTTCGGTAATTAATTCCAAGCATTGAACCACTGCAGATCACATCAAATCTCCCGTCAATCTTAAAGAATTTGAGAGACGTGGCGATGTCGGGAAATTCCTGAATTTCATCAAAAATAATAAGTGTGTTGTTTTCATCAAAGCGTTTTGACGGATCAAGAACAGAAATATTTTTAATAATATCATACGGCTTGTATCCGTCAGAGGTTATCATTTTATATTTTGGCTCTTCAACAAAATTTATGGTAATAACATTTTTATAATTGTCGTTACCAAACCGACAAATTGACTCGGTTTTTCCGATTTGTCTTGCACCTTTTACAATCAGCGGTTTTTTATCGGGATCATTTTTCCAGTTTTCCAAAAAAATATCAATTTTTCGTTTTAAGTATGCCATAAATCAGCACTCCTCAATGGTTTTGGTGTTAATAGTATATACTAAAATTAATAAAAAATCAACACTTTTACAAAAAAATGAGGGAATATTTCGATAAACCCACAAAAAAATGAGCGAATAAACCGAGGATTTTCACAAAATATGAGCGAATAATTCGTGAAATTCACAAAAAAATGAGCGAATCATTTTTTAATGTTTCTGAATTCCGTCGGCTTTTTCCCTGTTTTCTTTTTGAAAACACTTGAAAAATAATGCTCATCACAAAAACCGAGACCAAAAGCAATTTCTCTCACCGACATATTTGTTCCGCCAAGGAGAGAAATTGCTTTTGTTATGCGATTTTTCATGTGGTAGTCATAGGGAGTTGTGCCAAACTGTTTTTTGAAAATCCTTATGGTCTGTGACGGACTTTTAAAAACAAGCTTTGCAAGATTATCCATGCTTATATTTTCCGAAATGTTTGAATCAATATAGTTTTTAATTTTCTGTGCATCCTCCGACACACCTGATTCGCAGTTTGAATTTTCAAAGAGAAAAAGCAAAATTTCATGAAAACATATACTGCATTTCGAAAGGAGCGTTTCAAGCGGGAGTGAATCGTCTTTTAAAATGCCGTGAAATTTTTCTATCATTTCTTTGGTGTTACACTTAAAAATAATCTGATTGTCAAGACCGTAGGTTCTTATGAGTGAATTGGCAAGGGAGCCTGTCACATTTATCCATATTTTAACCCATGGATCATCGGCGGAGGAATAATAGCGGTGCTTTTCACCCGGGACAAGAAGATATGTATCCCCTTTTACAGCCGAAAAAGTTTTTCCATTGGTTTCAATGGTTCCGCTGCCTTCCAGTATATATTCAATAACTGCCACATCCGATTTCTCTCTGTATATTGCATAGCTGCCGTCGCAATATGATATTCCTGCATTTTCAATTGAAAAAGGTTTATCTCTGTCAACGGCAGGAGTTTTCACAAATTCTTCTTTCATGCTCTCATTCCTCACTTTTTTGCGTGTAAAACATATTGAAATAATATTATTATAGCATTATAATTAACTAAAGTAAAGTAAAAAACAATGATAAATTGGAGTTTATCGGGGACGTAAAAAAAGTCCAGACCGCAAAAAGACAATAAAATAATTTTAAAAATAGTGATAATATACATCATAATTTGAAATGATTTCAAATAGGTTGAAAAATATCCCTACAAGATATTTTTCTCTTATCATATGCCTTTTTGCTCTTGCTAAATCTCACCCTCGCAAGAGCCTATGTAACCAGTACGGAAGATGCCTGAAACATTGAATTTTCGACATCTTTTGGCTTGTCATCCTTGAAAGGCGTCAGCCTTCCTTCGTCTTCCGCACCAAAATCTATTCGAAAATTCGTATGTTGCAGGTCCTACAGAGTTTTCAGTATTGATTACATAGGCTCATGTACTCCTTCGGGCACGTGCGAATCGGGAATACTTCCCGACTCGCATTCGATTTGACAATTCTGAATCTTTTTTTTCCTGTCCCCGAGGCAAAGTGAAAATTGCAAGCAATTTTCACTTTGACGAGTTGTCGTTCCTTGTGTTAAACAGAGCGACAAACTCCAATTTGTTGACTATTTAAAAATAAGCGATTGTAGGGCAGGGGCTTGCTCCTGCCGACAAAACAAAACGGAACGAGCAAGCCCGTTCCCTACAAATCTAATATTCGAAACAGCTCGATAAATTTCAATTTAAATCTTACTGGAGGTTATATTATGATACCAAGAAACGAACATCCCAATCCGCAGTTTGAAAGAGAAAGCTGGGAAAGCCTCAACGGAAAATGGGAATTTGAAATTGACAAAAGCGTAAGCGGAAAGGCAAGAAAGCTTTTTGAAGCAGAACATTTATCCGGGGAAATAATTGTGCCATTTTGCCCCGAAAGTGCTCTTTCGGGAGTTGGGGAAACCGACTTTTTAAACTCGGTGTGGTACAAAAGAGAAATCACAATAAATGACAAATCAAAAAGAATAATTCTCCACATCGGAGCCTGCGACTATTTTACCACGGTATATGTGAACGGCAAAGAAGTCGGAACTCATAAGGGCGGCTACACCTCCTTTGAATTTGACATAACCGATTTTGTTCAAATCGGTTCAAACATGGTAGTGATTAATGCAACCGATGATTGTCGCACAGGTCTCCAGCCCTCAGGAAAACAGTCACCGCAGTACGATTCCTACGGTTGTTACTACACCCGCACCACCGGTATATGGCAGAGTGTTTGGCTTGAATATGTTCCCGAAACTCACATAAAATCTACAAAATTCTATCCCGATGCCGCAAACGGTAAAATAGAGATTTTGGCTTTGGTTGAAGGTCAGGCAGACTTTGTTGCCACGGCTTTTTATGCCGGCAAAGAGGTTGGAAAAGCCACTGCCAAAACCTTTGGCAATGAGGCGAGAGTTACCATAGAACTTTCAGAGGTTCATCTTTGGGGGCTTGGTGACGGAAAGCTCTATGACCTTGAACTTTCCTACGGTGACGACAGGGTTAAAAGCTATTTCGGACTTCGAAATGTTCAACTTGAGGGTAAAAAATTTATGCTTAACGGCAAAAGCGTTTTTCAAAGAACGGTTCTTGATCAGGGATTTTATCCCGACGGTCTCTACACTGCCCCCACAGAGGAAGCCATGATTGCCGACATTCAAATGGGACTTGATGCAGGCTTTAACGGTGCAAGACTTCACGAAAAGGTTTTTGAGCCACGTTTTCTCTATCACTGTGACCGCATGGGGTACATGGTTTGGGGAGAATATGCAAACTGGGGACTTGACCACACCGAGCTTCATGCTCTGCCAACTTTCCTTCGTGAATGGCAGGAGGCGGTTGAAAGAGATTTTAATCATCCCTCAATCATTGGCTGGTGTCCGTTCAACGAAACTTGGGATATAGATGATCGAAAACAAAATGATGAAGTTATTGAGCTTGTGTACAGGGCAACAAAAGCTATGGATAAAACTCGTCCTTGCATCGACACAAGCGGCAATTTCCATGTTGCCACCGACATTTTTGACTATCACGATTATCTTCAGGATGTGACGGAGTTTAAAGAATATCTCAAAAAGATAGAAAACGAAGATGTCATCATTGACCAAACCGAGAGAATGGATCGCTACAAAGGCAGACAAATCTACAAAGGCGAAGCAATATTTTGCAGTGAATATGGCGGCATAAAATGGGATGTTGAAGATGATGAAAAGGCTTGGGGCTACGGCAATGCACCAAAAACGCAGGAAGAATTTTTTGAGCGCTATGAGGGTCTTACGGATGCAATTTTAAAATGTCCGAAAATAATGGGCTTTTGTTACACCCAGCTCTACGACATTGAGCAGGAGAGAAACGGACTTTATACCTATGATCGTAAGCCGAAGTTCGATATGAAAATTTTTAAGGAAATAAATTCAAAAAAAGCCGCAATTGAAGAGTGATTATATCAATCTGACAAAAAAAGACACGGTAGATTGAAACTTGTCTTTTTTGCAACCTTGATTTTGTTTTGTTGACAGAATATAATATTAATATAAACAATATATCAAATATATTCTGAGGTGAGCATATGAAAAAATTTTTAAGTGTTGCACTTGTTATGACAATGCTTTTCACAGTGCTTTCGGTTGGATACGTTGCCGAGGCATTGTCGGCTTCAATTTCGGTAACAGTACCCGAAAATGTGTCGGAGCCGTTTGTAAATATGCCTCTTTATGAAAATTTTGAAGAGAGCACAAACGTTTTTGACAAAGCAAATTACAACAAATATCTGTATTCTATGGTAAAAGATACCGATAATCCGGATAACACGGTTCTTGAATACAATCTTAAAGGAGCAACAACTGTTGCAAAATACGGAGGCACAATTCGTACAAGCAAGTTTACATATCCTGATGCCAAGGTTCCGTACACCGTAAGTTTTGATTTTAAGAAAATAGCAGACGGCAATGCAGGAGACTGTATCTGGGTTCAGTCACGTTCGGCGGGACAGTATACCTGTGTCAGAATAGATATGTCACAGTTTGTAAAAGGCGAGTGGTACACGGTTCAATATGTGACAGAAGGTAACGGTACAGCTACTTCGGCTTCCACATCTGTTTGCACTAAAACTTTAAAAAGAACAGGTGAAACAACCTCGCTTACTTGTAGCGTTACAACGGGTTGGACAAGTCAGATGGATAATATCTGCATAACAACCTATAATAATGCGGGCGACAAATACACGGTTGATCCCGAAACCGGCACCACTCCATGGGCAAATGTTGCATTTTACCTTGATAATGTTGCTTTTTCATACGAAAGTGCAAAATTCATCAAAACAAAACTTACATCTGATGAAACATCTTCAGAAACAGTTGTCCCAATGCTTTGTGCATATGACAAAAACGGAGTGATGACTTCGGTTTTATACAGTGAAAAATCGGTTGATACAAGCACCTCTGTTTGTGAAGCTGAATTTGACATAATGAAATCGATTAAAGAATTTGAAAACGCTGAGTCTGTAAAGGCTTTATATTGGAATTCTTTCGATTCTGCAATCCCTTGTGCATCTTTTGTCGAAATAGGGGATGAAATATCGGATAAAAATGAAGCTTCATATTTGGAAACCAAAACCTTGTCTATTGACAATACAATGATTCCAAACGGCATATCATCCGATTACACGGTTTTTGCCTACACTGTTCCTTTTACTGTTTCCACAGAAAACATTCCCGCTTTTGATGCATCAAAGCACACCATTCTCGGTGTTTGGCAGGAAAATGAAAAAATATCTTCGGTTAAATATGATGCATCGCTCTATGACGAGGAAAAGCAGGATATTGTTGTTGTATGCAGCGGCAAAGGCGCACAAGCTCCCGTTAAAACCCTCATTGAAGTAAACAATGCTCCGCAGTTTACAAACATTTCAATGCTTCTTGGCTCTGACTCCACACAGCGTAATTTCACATGGTTCTCTCTTTCGCCCGAACAGGGAAAAATAACCTATGAAAAAATGGAGACAATGATAGACGGAGAGTTTTCTTCCAATGCAAAAACAGTTACTGCCACACGTGAACACGACAGCTCCGAATATTCCAAGAAGGAATATTATTATCAGAATAAGGCTGTTATGACAGACCTTGAGACCGAAACCGACTATTGCTATCAGATTTCAAACGGTAACTCACAATACAAAAAAGTGTATTTTACAACTTATGATAACGACAGTTCTTTCAGTTTTGCATTTGGCGGTGACCCTCAGGTGGGAGGCAATGACAACTGCGATTATGCACAGGAAACCCTCGACTGGGGCAGAACTTTAAATCAGATAACAACTTCTGCCGAATTTGACGGAATTGAGTTTTTTGTCAGCGGTGGTGACCAGATTGAATCTGCATCCACAAATGCCCTCATAGAAGCCCAGTATGATATATATCTTAATCATGAAGAATTTCTTTCACTTCCTCAGGCGGTTGTTCTCGGAAACCACGACAACAAACCTGCAGGTTTCCATGTTCACCATTTTAATCAGCCTAATTTGGATGTGAACTATGGTGCAACATACAGATCCAATGAACTCAACAGTGCCGACTATTATTTTGTTTATAACTCTGCACTCTTTATTGTGCTTAACACCAACACTTTTGATGACTATTCAAACGACAACGAATCTTCAAGAGCAGATGATAAAGCTGATGCAGATAAACACGGTGAATTTATCCAAAAGGTTCTTGAAGAAACCAAAGACAACAAGGATATTCTGTGGAAAATAGTTCTTTATCATCAGTCTCCCTACGGCGGAAGCTACCACGGAAATTATACAACAAATTCTTCAACGGGAATTTATAACCGCACAGAGCAATATGACTACATAAATATGAGAGAATATCTCATGCCTTATCTCTACGAAGCAGGTGTTGATCTTGTTCTTTCGGGCCATGATCATTGCTACACAAGAACTCACATCTTAAAACCTGCAAAAGACGAAAACGGCAATTATACACCATACTCTCAAATCACTCCCTATCTGAATACCTCTGCAAACGGAAGCAACTATTATACATATTCCGACGGTACAACAACTCCTACCTATGTAAGCTGGACCGACAGGGCAGGTAATGTTTTTGACGGAGTGCAAAATGATTATCTCAAAGTTAAACATCAGCCGGTTAAGGTTACAGACCCCGACGGTATTCTTCATGTAACCGGAGGTTCAAGTTCAGGTTCGCAGGTTAATCCGGTTGAAAACCCCAATCATTATGCATCGGTTACACTGCAACCCGAAACAAGACATATGTCGAGAATTGATATAACTTCAAATTCTCTTAAACTCACTACATATAACCTGGGCTCAAACACTACAAACAATGTTAAGCAGGTTGACAGCTTCACAATAGAAAGAACTACTGAAATTCCCGTTATGGGTGTTGAAGTTGACGAGGAGCTCACTCTCCCTGTTGGACAGAGCAAAAATCTTGTTGCAAAGCTTTCACCTGCCGAGCCTTCAAACGCAAATTTGTCGTGGAGTTCAGACAATTCTTCCGTGGCAACTGTTGACCAAAACGGCAAAGTGGTTGCCAAAAGCGCAGGAACAGCCAACATCACCGTAACAACCCAAGATGGCGACTTTGTTGCAGTTTGTCGCGTGACGGTAATTGATGCAGTGAAGGTAAGTCAAATAACACTTCCGCAGGGTATAACGATTAGCGTTGGAGATATAAAAACATTAATTCCTGTAATTTACCCCGATAATGCGACCACAAAAGAGCTTTCGTGGTCGGTGGATAATGCTGAACTTGCAACCATCAATTCAAGCGGAAGTCTTACCGCCAAAGCCCACGGAACAGTGACAGTTACGGCTAAAGCCACAGACGGAAGCGGAGTGAGCGCAAGCGCACAGGTGACAATCGATTATACTCCTTCTGCAATTGAACTTGATACATACAATCTTACAATGAACATTGGAGATGAAGCGAGTCTTTCGGCGAAAGTTATGCCGCTCACTGCTTCCTACAAAGAAATAACATGGTCAAGCTCCGATGAAACCATTGCAACGATTGATGAAAACGGAAAAATCTATGCACTCAAAGCAGGTGTTGTAACAATCAATGCATCAACAAAGGATTCTGTTGCATCCTGCACACTCAAAGTCAGTGCATCAACAACATTTTTCCAAAGCTTTGAAGATGAATCAAATAAGGTTTTGTGGACTGCCGAAACACCTGTATGGTCACGAGTGCAAACAGACGACGGAGATCATGTGCTTGAGTTTGACGGTTCAAAAATAAGTTCCAAAATCGGTACAAGATACGCTGCGCAGATAAAAGCAGGAACAAACACCATAAAAATCCCACCAGCATCTGTAGGATATGCTATGGAATTTGAAATCACAAGACTTTCCGACGGTGGGCATTCTTCGCTCTACATAAATACATATAGCTCCGATAGTGCATATAAGAGCTTTAGACTTGATATGAAAAATTTTGAAATCGGCTGTGCCTACGATGTTAAGATTGTATTCAAAGATTCCACACGCACAGGATATTACAAAAAAGCAGATGATAAGTTCTGGATTAAGGATAACGGTAGCGTGTGGGCTGATGGTAAGAATGTAACGTCGAATTCTTTCTACAATCACATTTCAATGTATCCTTATGACAACATAACAGACCTTGCAACTGCGCAGGAAACAGCCTTTGTTATGGATGATATAAAAATTTCAACCATAGATGAAAATGACATTTCTGTTACGGACACGGGTAGTAACGACAATGCAGTGCTTGATATTAAAACAGGCATAGCAGATAAAGATGCAAAAATTTTTGTTGCAGCCTATAAAGGCAATAAGCTTGAATATGTTATAACAGAAAACTGCGGTGAAAACACAAATGCAGAGGTTTCATTCACCAAGAACGGAAACGAAGAATATTTCAAGGTGTTTGTGCTGAAAGACGGTATTAAACCGATGAAAAAAGCAATTTTGTGTGAATGATTTTTTAAGATTAATATTATCAAAAAAAGCCGCAATTGAAGAGTGATTGGCTGTTGACAACACCCGGGATTTTGTTTAGAATGAGTTTATGAACATGTTTTATCATAAAATGATGAATTTTGTGAGATTACATATGTTTGAAATGTACATCACAATGGGAATCGGGAGGTTGCAATGTTTCATATTCTTGTTACGGATGATGACAAAAACACACGAAAACTTTTTTCGGCAGTTCTTCAATCGGATGGTTTTAAGGTTTCTGTTGCTCAAAATGGGCAAGAGGCATTGGATATTATGGACAAAGAGGTTGTTGATCTGGTTGTGCTGGATATAATGATGCCAAAACTGGACGGTTACGAATTTACAAAGATTTTACGTGATGCAAATAATACTCTTCCAATTCTCATGGTTTCGGCAAAGCAGCTCCCCGAAGATAAAAAGAAGGGATTCCTTGCAGGTACAGATGACTACATGACAAAACCCATTGATGAGGAGGAATTTCTTCTTCGCATTAAAGCACTTCTCAGAAGAGCAAAAATCGCCACAGAACACAGAATTGTTGTGGGCGATGTTATACTTGATTATGATTCGTTAAGTGTAACAAAGAACAGCGAAACCATGCTTTTGCCACAAAAAGAATTTATGCTTTTGTACAAACTTTTGTCATATCCCGGAAAGATTTTTACCAGACTTCAGCTTATGGATGAAATATGGGGAACCGAATCGGACACCGGATGGGAAACACTTACTGTCCACATAGGCAGGCTTCGAAAACGGTTTGAAGGATGGACCGAGTTTGAAATCCAGTCGGTGAGAGGACTTGGCTACAGGGCGGTGAGAAAGATATGAAATTACCCGAAATAAACATTGAAGAACTCAAAGAGCAGTTCAGACAAAAACAAGAAGAAGGCAAAAAAACTATTTCACTTACCTTGTCCATATCTTTTGCTCTTTTTATTGTTCTTATTGTTGTGTGTATTGTTGCAGCACTCATCATATATGTTCTTATCAGAACCGATATTGTGCCTGTGATGACCGATTCGCAAATTACTGCAGGTGAATTTGCGCTTCTTCTTGGACTGACCAGTTTGTTTGTCGGTTTTTTTGCGGCATTGCTTTCAAAAAAATTTCTTATGAAAGCAATTGACAGCATTGTCAATCAGATAAACCGTCTTGCTTCCGGAGACTATTCGGTGCGCTTGAAGGTTGGTAAGCCGTTTAAAAGATTGAAATCGATAAAAAAGGTTACTGACAGTTTTAACAAAATGGCTGAAGAACTTCAAAGTACCGAAATGCTCAGATCGGATTTTATAAATAATTTTTCTCACGAATTTAAAACCCCAATTGTGTCAATAGCAGGTTTTGCAAAGCTTTTAAAAAAAGATGATATTGGCGAAAAACAAAGAAATGAGTATCTTGGTGTAATTGAAGAAGAGTCTGTTCGTCTTTCGGAAATGGCAACCGGCATTCTCAATCTGACCAAACTTGAAAATCAGACTATTCTTACAGGTATCACAAGGTTTAATCTTTCCGAACAAATCAGAAATTGTGTTCTTATGATGGAGAACAAGTGGGAAAAGAAAAAACTGGAGTTGCACATTGATTTTGATGAACATGAAATAAGCGCAAACTATGAAATGCTTAAACAGGTGTGGATTAATCTCATTGACAATGCCATAAAATTCTCCGATGAATACGGAATTCTTGAAATAAAAATTCACGAGGGAAATAACATGATTTTTGTTTCTGTTTCAAACAGCGGAGTACCGATTGAGTCAGATAAACGAGAAAAGATTTTCAACAAATTTTATCAGGCGGAAGAATCCCATTCATCAAAAGGTCACGGCATAGGGCTTGCCATAGTCAAACGTGTTATACAGCTTCACATGGGCGCCGTATCCGTAAACTGTTTGGATGGGTTAACAACTTTTACCGTCGCACTTCCCGGAGACGAATCAAAAAACGAAATATAAAAGATGATTGTTTTCATTTTTAAAACAAAACTGCAAAATCAGGCAATAAACCGCCTTTCATGATTTTGCAGTTTTTTAATGTATAGAAAGCTTCGTTTCCATACATCAAAAAATTGTTTATATTGTGTTTAGAATTTTGTCGTAATATGAAATAACAAATCTGATCTAAAACATATATATCATATCCGACAGGAGGAGACACAATGAAAAAAGTTAAAATAATCACTGACTCGTGTTCCGATCTTGACAGTGAATTGCTGAAAGAATATGACATCGATTATGCAAAAATGTCTACTATGGCAAGTGGGGCGGAAAGTCCGGCACTTCTTTCGTGGAGTCCGAATGAAGTTCGGGAATTTTATAATTCAATGAGAAACGGTAAGCGAATAACAACTGCTCAGGTCAGCATTGAAGAATTTATGCGTATTTTTAAAAAATATCTTGATGAAGGTTTCGACATTGTGTATATTGGCTGTTCACTAAAACAGTCGGGTTCGGTTAACACAGCGTCTGTTGTGGCAAAAAATCTGGAAGAGGATTATCCGGATTCAAAAATCATTTGCATAGATTCGCAAAATGCATCAATAGGAGAAGGCATGCTTGCAATTGAAGCTGCCAAAATGGCTACTTGTTCATATGATGCAGAATATATTGCAAATCGAATTGTGCAAATCAGAAAAACAGTTAATGAATTTGCTACAGTTCATTCTCTTGATAATCTCAAAAAAGCCGGACGAGTCAGTGCTTCATCTGCTTTTTTTGGCAACCTGATGAACATTAAACCGATTTTGGTTTCCGATGCCGTTGGTGCACAGGCCGCCCTGAAAAAAGTTAACGGCAGAAAGAATTCACTTAAAGAGATTGTCCGTCTTTTAAAGGATAACATTATAGATGCCGAGAATCAGACTGTATATGTTGCCCATTCAGACTGTCCTCAAAATGAAGTTGATGAACTTTGCAGAATTGTAAAAGAAGAAATCAATTGCCGAAACGTAAGGGTAGGGTACATAGGACCAAGCATCGGAGCATCTGTTGGTCCGGATGCTGTTGGTGTGTGGGCATTTGGAAACACGGTGGCTTTTTGTGCTTCATAAAACTGTTTCGGGAGAAGATACACATGAAATTACTATTTGTTTTTGGGGCATTGTTTTCCTATATTTTAAGCGGAATCAATCCTGCGGTTATTATTTCAAAAGCGGTATATAAGACAGATATACGTAAAAGCGGAAGCAAAAATCCGGGGTTTACCAATTTCAGACGAGTATTTGGAGGGAAATGGGCATATGTTGTATTATTTATCGATATTTTTAAATCTCTCAGCATGACTTTGATATTTGGCTATCTTTTTGAAAAGGCAGGTCTTGATAGGGCATTTGGTGCGGCATATTCAGGCTTTTTCTCAACTGTGGGTCATGTTTTTCCCGTGTGGTACAAATTTAAAGGCGGAAAAGGGTTTCTTGTGTGCATTGCAAGCATATGGGTTGTAAGTCCTTTAACAGGTTTGTTTGCAACTATTGTTATGGCACTTGTTTTGTTTTTAACAAGATATATGTCGCTTGCAGATATTTGTGCGGTAATTTCTGCTCCGTTGTTCATGCTTCTTTTCGGCATCGGCGGTTATTCGCTTTTGTTTGTGTGTATGGGTTCGGCACTTGTTGCCATCAGACACAAAGATAACATTAAGAGATTAATTCACGGTAAGGAATCAAAAATCATATAAATGGATATAAAAAAGACACGGTTCAGACTTCCGTGTCTTTTTTGCAACATTGATTTCGTTTTTAGTATATAATATAATGCCACCATAAACTATTAGTCATGAGGTAAGCATATGAAAAATATTTTAAGTCTTGTACTTGTTGTGACAATGCTTCCCGGGGCTCTCGCTATGGTGCATATTCCATCTTTAATCCCCCCGCCGGAATTTATTCCGGCATTCCAAACTTTGCAAGACCGGCATTTTTGTAGCGAAAATCATCGCTCACATCTTTAATTGCCCAAGGCGGAGTGGGATAGGAAAGAGCACTTTCTTCATCGGGGAATTCAATTTCCATATAGCAAAGCCCCGAAAGAGCTCCTTCAAAAATATCAAATTCCATGGTGTAACCGTCGTCTGATTCAATGCAATATCTTGTTTTTTCAATGACATTTCCCTCAATTTTTGAAAGCAAGGTTTCGTATTGCTCTTTGGTAAGCTCGGTTTCAAACTCATCTCTTGCAAGCAAGCCCGGTTTGCCTTTGGTTTTCACACACAAAATGTATTCTTCGTCATTGGTGTTTCTCAGTCTCACTGTGGGCGAGAAGCATATGTATGACTGTACCATTTTTAGGGGTTTGCATTTTGAAAAATCAAAGGGTATTTTATCTTTATCAACAAGCCATTTTCTTTCAATTTCTTTATTTAAACTCATGTTGGTCTCCTATGTTTAGTATTTTGTAAATGAAGTATTTGCTTTTTGCAAATATGAAGTGATGGCTATGCCATCATGAAACAAATCCGCTTTGCGGATTTATGAAGCGAAGCGTTCTGAAAATGTTGCGAAGCAACACTTCATTAGTGAAGCGACTTCATATCCGAAGGATGCTTAATGTTTTGAAGAAACGCTTCATTAGAAAAAACCGCAGATTCTGACAGAATCTGCGGTTTTTTCTGATGACCCATACGAGAATCGAACTCGTGATTGCGCCTTGAGAGGGCGCCGTCTTGACCGCTTGACCAATGGGCCGTAACGCTTTACCGATTTATTATTATATCAGCAAAGCGTGTGTTTGTCAAGATAAATTAATTATTTTTCTTGCGGCATTTCAATGAGCAAGTCACCAAACAACTGCTCGGCAAGTTCATCAAACGACATATTTTGAACAATTGTGCCGATTACCATGCATTCTTCATATATTTCGTTTAGTTTCACAGTGGCAATCTTGCCGGGAATGGTTTCGTCCATTTCGGGAAGAGGTTCTTTTTTGATGATGTGATATCCGTAATCGGTTTCAACAATATCACTGATTTCCCCTTCTTTGAGAGCAAATGCGGTTTCTTCAAATTCGGGAACCATTTCACCATATGTAAACACATATCCGTCGGGATTTGTTTGAATTCCCGGGTCTTCGCAGTATTCTGTCATCAGTTTGTCAAAATCTTCGCCGCCGTCGAGCTTCTTTTTAATATCTTCAACGGTCTTGCGCGCTTCATCAAGCTGAGCTGCGTCATATTTTTCGCCGGTTTCCATGTTTGTGGTGAGAATAAGAATATGTTTTGCTCTAACAAATGTTTTTGGATATTCCTCTACAGCCAGATCTGCAACATAATGAGAGCTTATGAGGTCATCGCCAAGGATTTTTGCAATGGGAGCAACCAGCGATGTTTCGTAGATTTCATCACTCATAGATGAAATACTGTTTGTGAGTTCGAAACTTTGTGACTCTGTGAGAGAATAGCCGTTTGACTTGGCTTCATATGCCATGAGATTTGTAACCAGGATTGTTGTGGAAAGGTCATTAAGAATGTAGTCGGCGTATGCGGGATCCAGTTGATAACCAAGAAGTGCTGCCCATGCACGGAAGTCATCAACAGTAACTTTTACAGCGTTTATTGTCATAACCGGACTTTCGTCTGTAATGAGAACCTGTTTCGATGCAGAAACATATTCAACATTTTTGCCGAGAGCCTCGCTGACAAAGCGAAGTGGTACCATTGTTCTTGAATCAACAATCACAGGGGGAGTGTCGAGCTTTTTGTCTTCACCGTTGACCTTTGCAACGTCAGAATCAATGAAAAGTTCAACAACGATTTCACCCGAGGTAATTGTAACTTTCCTTTCGGCATTGTCCCATGCAACCTCTGCACCAAAGTTTTCGGATACAGCTCTTATGGGAATCATGGTTCTGGAATTTTCTATGTAGGGCTTTGCATCAATTGTTTTTGCTTCAATTTCGACGTCCTGTACATAAAGCTTTTCAGAACCTATTGTAAATTCAAGAGTTTTGGCTTGTGCAACCGATGTGCACAGCATAATCACTGCAATAAGCATGAGTGTGATTCTTTTTAAATTCATTCAATCCATCTCCTTTTAAATGACATTTCATCATAGTATAACACTTTTTTGGCGATTTGTAAAGTCATACCGGAAATATGATAAAAACCACCAAAGGCGGTTGGTCATAGGGAGAAGTCGGTTTTGAACTGAATTTTTCCGCTAAAAGCGCATCAAAAAACTCGGAAATACGTCAGTATAACCGAGTTTTTATTCTTTCTTTTAACGAAAAAATTTTATTTCAAAGACCAACCGCCTAATGGCAGATATTTTTAATGATTTTATTACATTTCATGATTTTAGTCAACACAATAGTATAGAAAAAAACTATGTGAATCATAGAATAATTGGTAATTTGGCAGAAAAAAAGGTTAATTAATTGACACTGTGAGGCTGTTTGTGATATTATGTATACGATATATTGGATGTATATGTTTTATGAAAGGATGATATATATGGGTTTAACACTTACAGAAAAAATTCTCAAAGCACACACCGTTGACGGTACCTTTGAGAAAGGAAAGGAAATCGGCATAAGAATCGACCAGACTCTCACTCAGGATGCTACAGGCACAATGGCTTATCTTGAATTTGAAGCAATCGGTATTCCCAGAGTTAAAACCGAACGCTCTGTTGCCTACATTGACCACAACACTTTGCAGTCGGGCTTTGAAAATGCAGATGACCACCGTTTCATTGGTTCAATTGCAAAAAAACACGGAATATATTTTTCGCGTCCCGGTAACGGAATCTGCCACCAGGTTCATCTTGAACGCTTCGGCATTCCCGGTAAAACCCTCATCGGCTCCGACTCCCACACACCAACAGGCGGCGGTATCGGTATGATTGCAATCGGTGCAGGCGGTCTTGATGTTGCAGTTGCCATGGGCGGCGGTACATATTATATCACATACCCCAACATCGTTAAAGTTAACCTCACAGGAAAACTTGGTTCATGGTGTGCCGCAAAGGATGTTATCCTTGAGGTTCTCAGAAGAATGTCTGTTAAAGGCGGTGTCGGAAAGGTTATTGAATACTGTGGTGAAGGTGTTAAATCCCTTTCTGTTCCCGAACGTGCAACAATCACCAACATGGGTGCAGAGCTTGGTGCAACAACTTCAATCTTCCCATCCGACGAAATCACAAAGCAGTTCCTCAAAGCACAAAAAAGAGAAGATGTGTGGGTAGAGCTTTCGGCAGATGAAGATGCGGTTTATGATGAAGTTATAGACATTGACCTTTCTAAAATTGAACCCATGGCGGCTTGTCCTCACATGCCCGACAATGTTAAAACACTTTCCGAAATCGGCGAAATGAAAATAGATCAGGTGTGCATAGGTTCATGCACAAACTCCTCACTTCAGGATATGATGAAGGTTGCTCACATCTTAAAGGGCAAAACAGTTCATCCCGATGTTTCCCTTTCAATTGCTCCCGGTTCAAAACAGGTACTCAATATGCTTGCTCAAAACGGTGCATTGGCTGTTATGATTGATGCAGGCGCAAGAATCCTTGAGAGTGCTTGCGGTCCCTGCATAGGTATGGGTCAGTCACCAAACTCAAAGGGTATTTCACTTCGTACCTTTAACCGTAACTTTGAGGGCAGATCCGGCACAAAAGACGGTCAGATTTATCTTGTATCTCCCGAAGTTGCCGCATCCTCTGCAATTGCAGGCGTACTCACAGACCCGAGATCACTTGGCGATATGCCCGAGTTCAAAATGCCCGATGAGTTTATCATCAACGACAACATGATTGAGCTTCCCTGCGATGAAAAAGACATGGACAAGGTCGAAATCCTCCGCGGACCAAACATCAAACCCTTCCCCAAGACCGAGCCTCTTGAAGAAAGTGTTGAATGTAAATGTTCACTCAAGGTTGAAGACAACATCACCACAGACCACATTATGCCTGCGGGTGCAAAAATTCTTCCCCTTCGTTCAAACATTCCCGCAATCAGCGAGCACTGCTTTACTGTATGTGACGAAAACTTCCCCAAAAGAGCAAAAGAAATGGGTAAAAGCATCATCGTGGGCGGTGCAAACTACGGTCAGGGTTCATCAAGAGAACATGCCGCACTTGCTCCCCTCTATCTCGGAGTTAAAGCTGTGCTTGTTAAGTCCTTTGCACGTATTCACCGCGCAAACCTCATCAATGCCGGAATTCTTCCTCTCCAGTTTGAAAATGAAGCTGATTATGACAAGATTTCTCTCGGCGATGAGCTTGTAATAGAAAATCTCAGAGATTGCGTTGCAAACGGCAAACAGATTGTAATCGAAAACAAAACAAACGGTGCTTCCATTCCTTGTATATGCGAGCTTACAGACCGTACAAGAGACATAATTCTTGCCGGCGGACTTCTCAGCTACACAAGAGAGAATATGTAAGGAGACGTTTATGGATATTAATGATTTTTACTATAAAGAGGGCGAACAGCCCCTTGACAGACTGGTGACCGACGGAGGCTTTTGCGGAATTTTCCGTACCATAGGTATAATCGGTGATTCCCTTTCCTCCGGTGAATTTGAATCCTTCCATGAAGGAATAAGAGGCTGGCATGACTTTTATGATTACTCCTGGGGACAGTACATTGCAAGAGAGGCAGGATGTAAGGTCTATAACTTCACAAGAGGTGGAATGACTGCCGAAGAATTTATAAAGAGCTTTTCGGCTCACTGCAAGGCTTTTGATTATGATAATCTTTGTCAGGCTTACATCATTGCCCTTGGCGTGAATGACATAAACGGCAAGCTTGAAGTGGGGGAAGCAAAAAGTGCGTTTGAAAACGCAGTTATTCCCGAAGCTCCGGCCATTATGGACTACTATGGGGCAATAATCAAAAACATCAAAAGAAAACAGCCCGATGCAAAAATCTTTTTGGTTACACTCCCCAACGACACCACATGGACAGATGAAAAGAAAGTAGAAAAACGCTCTTATCTGAATGCACAGATAGGAGAGCTTGCAGAGCTTTATGAAAACACATATATCATTGACCTTGAAAAATATGCTCCCGAATACGATGAAAAATTCAAAAAGACATTTTTCCTTGGTCATATGACAGCCACAGGCTACATGCTCACCGCAAAAATGGTTATGTCCTACATTGACTACATAATCAGAAAATACCCAAAAGATTTTTCGCAGGTGGGATTCATCGGAACTCCCTACAAATATGAACTTGAATGAAAGGATGAATAAAAATGGCTAAAATACCCATGAAAACTCCCCTCGTAGAGATGGACGGAGACGAAATGACAAGAATCATATGGAAAATGATTAAGGATATTCTCCTTATTCCATATGTAGACCTCAAGACAGAATACTATGACCTTGGTCTTGAATACAGAAACAAAACAAACGACCGGGTTACATTCGATTCTGCAGAAGCAACAAAGAAATACGGTGTTGCGGTTAAATGTGCAACAATCACTCCCAATGCGGCAAGAATGACCGAATATGACCTCAAGGAAATGTGGAAATCTCCAAACGGTACCATCAGAGCAATTCTTGACGGTACGGTTTTCAGAACTCCCATCATTGTTAAGGGCATCACTCCCTACATTCCCACATGGACAAAACCCATCACCATTGCCCGTCATGCATACGGCGATGTTTACAAAAACACTGAAATGCAGGTTGCCGAAGGTTCAAAATGCGAACTTGTATGCACCGACAAAGACGGCAACGAAACCCGTCAGCTCATTCACGATTTTAACGGCACCGACGGTATCATCCAGGGTCTTCACAACACTGACAAATCAATTTCAAGCTTTGCAAGAAGTTGCTTTAACTTTGCTCTCGACACAAAGCAGGATCTCTGGTTTGCAACAAAAGACACCATCAGCAAAAAGTATGACCACCGTTTCAAAGACATTTTTGCTGAAATCTTCGAAAATGAATACAAAGAAAAATTTGATGCCGCAGGCATAGAATATTTCTACACACTCATTGACGATGCCGTAGCAAGAGTTGTTCGCTCCGACGGCGGCTACATCTGGGCTTGCAAAAACTATGACGGTGACGTTATGAGTGATATGGTTGCAACTGCATACGGTTCACTTGCAATGATGACATCGGTTCTTGTATCTCCCGAAGGTGTGTATGAATATGAAGCCGCTCACGGCACTGTTCAGCGTCACTACTACAAATATCTCAAAGGCGAAACAACCTCCACAAACTCCGTTGCAACTCTCTTTGCATGGACAGGTGCTCTTCGCAAAAGAGGCGAGCTCGACGGTCTCACCGAGCTTTCGGATTTTGCCGATAAACTCGAAAAAGCTACAATTCAGACAATTGAAGAAGGCGTTATGACAGGCGATTTGTATCTCCTTTCAAGCCTTGAAAACAAACAGAAGGTAGACACAGAAACCTTCCTCAAAGAAGTTGCAGTAAGACTTGAAAAGCTTCTTTAATCTTTAACAAAACAAATATCAAAAGCTGTATGCGAAAAAATCTGCATACAGCTTTTTTGTTTGCAAAAGTAATTTATTTTTTGTTGAGATAAAGCATATATATAAAATGATACCTTCCGATTCCTCCACAAAATTTGTATTTGAGGGTGACCTGATATGCTTTCATCGAACGTTATCA
>JAFQHQ010000016.1 GCA_017397885.1 Clostridia bacterium
CTAAGGGGAGGTGGATTTGCCGTAAGGCAAAGACGGAGGGGTACGAAACGCAGGAATATCAACGGTTTCAATAATACCCCTCAGTCAGTTTCGCTATGCTCACTGCCAGCTCCCCTTAGGCAGGGGAGCCTTTCGCCCTTGTGTTAAACTCCTCGACAAACACCAATTTGTCACTAACTTGACGACATTGCCATACAATCTTATTTAATAATAAACTGAGATATTTTTGTTTGAAAAATTGTCAGGGTGGTATAATTATAATATGGAATATTTAAAAAATAAACCATCTATTACAGTAAGAATATCGGATATGAAGCTCAAAATCATTCGTTTCGGAATTGCTCCCGAAATGGGTTTTTGGCCTGTCGACCGCGATATGACAAAGGAGCCGGGTCACACTCATTTAAGCTATGAGGCAATTTTTGTCACTCAAGGGGAGCTTGAGGTGAGAACTCATGAAAAAAACATGAAGTTCGAAAGGAAGATTGTCATTATTCCTCCAAACCTCAGCCACTACACCGTGCCGAGACAAGATGGGTGCTTTTGTGTGTTGTTTAAAATTGAAAATTCAAAACACGACAATTCTAAGGTTGAGTATCTCAACAACTATTTTAGTAGAGACATCTCTGCTTTTGAACTTTCAGATGATATAGACTATTATATCCGTGCTTTTGCACGCAAAAGCAAAGAAGGCACTCCCTCCGCCGAAAAAGATGCTGCTCTTTTGGCAGAGCTTATTTTCCGTGAAATTATATCGTTTATACCTGCGATAGATACACTCGACGATTTCAAACATGAATCATGGTGCATAGGTGCCATCGAAAACTACATTAACTCGCATCTGAGAGAAAAAATAACTCTTTCAGATGTTGCAAAACATGTGTATATGAGTAACAAACAGGTTTCCAGAATAATTATGCGTGAATACGGTGTGACCTTGTCTGAACTGGTAATTCAAAAAAAGCTTCACGTTGCCAGGGCACTATTGAAAAACACCGATATGAAAATCAAAGAAGTAGCCGCAGAGGTTAATCTGGGAATTGAAAATTATTTTTACACCATGTTCAAAAAACGTTATGGCATCTCTCCTTTGGAATACAGAAAAAAGTGCAGAGATGAAAATTAAATTCGAAATCAAACCCCCGGCTATATTCGTTATGGTCGGGCGGTTGTGTTTTAAACCTGATAAAATGGAATGACTGTGCGGTGATTTTCATCGCTGAAAGGAGCTTGTGTTATGAATTCCAAAATTAAAATCGGCTGGTCCGAAGTTGACCTTACACCCGACAAAAAAATATCTCTTGCGGGTCAGTTTGCTGAAAGAATTTCAGAATATGTTGAAAAACCCCTTACAGCCACAGCTATGGCTGTTTCATCAGAAGATGCACAGATGATTATCGTCAGCTGTGACCTTGCTGCTGTTTCCGCAAATCTTGTTGATCTTGTAAGAGAAGAGCTTGAGGGGAATACAGCCGGAATTGATCCCGGCATGGTTATTATGAGTGCAATTCACACTCATACAGGACCGGAATTCCCCCTTGCCCGAAGAAACAATGTCAAAGTCGGTTCAAAATCACTTCTTATAAATCTTTTACCCGAAGGGAAAAAATATGTAGAAAGACAGAGTGTTTCAGATAATCCCGATGTTATACGGGGAGAGGAAATGCTTCACTATCTTGCAGAAAAACTTACAAAGGTTATCTTTGATGCTTGGGAAGACAGAAAACCGGGCTCATTTACCAATGCATTTGGCAGAGCACCGGTAGGTATGTGTCGCAGGGCTACATATTCCGATGGTTCTGCTCAGATGTGGGGCGAAACAAATCAGGCTGTGTTCGAAGCTATTGAAGGCGGAAGTGATACGGGTATTGAGCTTTTATATGTGTATGACGAAAATGGTAAGTTAAAAGGTATTGTTCCTAACCTTGCCTGTCCTGCACAGTGTGTACAGCACAGAATGTTTGTATCTCCCGATTTCTGGGGCGAAGTTAAAGTTCTTTTAAGAAACTACTTTGGCGAAGATATTTATATGCTTCCTCTTTGCAGTGCCGCAGGCGACCAGTGTCCGGTCGACCTTGTAAGGTGGGTAGAACCCGAAAGTGATGTTAACGATCCTAACATTGAACGTAAGTATCCTTTAAAGAGAAAAGCCGATCCTTCAATGTTTGACTTAAAGGGAATGAAGCTCGTCGGCAGAAGAATAGCAAACGAAATTATTGCTGTTTACGAAGATGGACTCGACCCTGCACAGGAAGATGCCGAACTTGTGCATAATGTTCACATTATGAAACTTCCTCTTCGCAGAACAACACTTGCCGAAGTAAATGCAGCTAAAAAGGCTATTTCAGAGTATTTGGATAAAAAGGTGGGCGACATAGACTTTAATGATGTGGCAAAACTTCAAATCTACACAGGTGTCCTTGCAAGAGAAGAACTTCAGAATATTCTAAATGTTGTAGATGCAGAAGTACATATCATAAGGCTTGGAAGCATTGCCATTGCAACAAACCCTTTCGAACTGTTTCTTGATTACGGCAATCAGATAAAAGCAAGAAGTCACGCTGAGCAGACTTTCATTATTCAGCTTGCAAACGGTATAGAAGGTTATCTGCCCACCGAAAAAGCCGAAAAAGGCGGACATTACAGCGCGTTTATTTCAAGCGGACTTGTAGGTCACATTGGCGGCGAACAGCTTGTAAGGGAAACTCTTGAAGACATCAATAATAATCTTTTCCCATTAAATAATTAAAACCCCTCATTTTTTTCTTTGATATAATGATGTTAGCTTTTTGAAAGGAAGTGCTCAAAATGACACTACAGGCTATGGCAGAACAATTGGCTGAATTTGTAACCGAAAACCCTAACAATGCCATTCAGACATCTTATGCATTGGACCCGAATCTTGCGGGAATTCCTTATTTTGAAGCACCCCTGCTGGGCTGTGCTTTGGCAGACGATCCGCTTTTCGTGCAGTTTCAAAGTGACCCGGTGATTATTGGTCCCATGTTTCGGTTGCCGCAACAGTGGCTTCCGGGTGCCAAAAGCATAATTTCTTTCTTCCTGCCATTCACAGAAGAGATTAGGAGCAGCAATTATGATAATTTAGGAGAGCCCTCCGAAGCATGGCTTCATGGTAGGGCGGAAGGTCAGAATTTTTTGATGGAGGTCTGCCGACAACTGGTTCAATGGTTGGAGGATGATGGGTATGAGGCTGTGATTCCTGCCGGACACCCGGATTTTTGTACCAATCGCGATCCGAATCGAGTGGCATTGGGACAGCCTATGTTCACCAGTAATTGGTCCGAGCGACATGTGGCATTTGTTGCCGGCCTTGGTACCTTTAGTCTGACGAAGCATCTTATTACAGAAAAAGGTGTCTGCGGACGATTCGGCAGCGTGATTACCACAGCACCGCTGACACCAACGCCCCGTCCCTATAGCGATCCTTATGAATACTGCACATTCTGCGGTGCTTGTACCCGCCGTTGTCCCGTCAATGCCATTCACGTGGATACCGGTAAGGATATGATGACCTGCGCCGCTTTCATGGACAAAAACAAAGCGACCTATGCACCCCGGCACGGTTGCGGTAAGTGCCAGCTTAAGCTGCCTTGCACCACAAGAAGACCCGGAAAGGCTTAAATTTGACGCGTCTGCTTATGCAGTTCTATTTTTACATTTTGCAAAAAACAGAATATAAAATCGAAAAGTTAACAGGCTGCAGTAAAATGATTTTCGGGACGTCCGGGATGCTGTCCGCTACATATATTGTGTACGTATTATACATACAACACATTTGTAGGGTTCGGCGTCCTCGACGAACCGATGGTTTCATTTTGCTGCAACCTTTTTTGTGCTTAACTCCAATTTAGCAAGTCATTTAACACAAGGACATCGTAGGGCGTGACGACCTCGGCACGCCATGTTTAACTCAGCGATAAATTGGAGTTTGTCGGGGAGTTTGAAGATGGAATTGACACCGGTGCGAGAGCCTCCACTGTGTAAGGGGAGGTGGCATCGAGCGTTAAGCGAAGATGACGGAGGGGTTGTAGCAAACTGCCTCAATTGCTATGTTTGTGGCGATTTAGAGTTTCATGACAACCCCTCAGTCACCTTACGGTGACAGCTCCCCTTACACAGGGAGAGCCTTTCGCTATCGCCCAATTCCATCTCCCCGACAAACCCCAATTTGTCGGACTGTTTGAATTTGAATAGAAAAAGCGGTTGCTAAAGCAGCCACCGCTTTAAAAACACTATATCCTCATTAAGATAGCCATCGGAGGACTATCCGATGGCTAAAGGTCAGGATTTATACTTTTTTATTAAATTATCAAGACTAATATGAATTAATACAGCTTATTATTTAATGAGCAAAATGACCGGATATAGCGGTTCAACCCTTGTATCAACAACATATGTATCGTCCGAAACCTTTTCAAATGACACATTGGCACATGAACCGTCTTTGGTTAAAATTTGTATTTCTGACGGCTCTTTTTCAAGATAAAGTGAAACATTATCCATCGGATCATACCCGAGATCAAACAAAGCACACAAGAGTCTGCCATCGTTTATATAACCGCTTCGCATACAAATTTCGTTGTCACCGGGATAATATATCGGCAAAGAGCCGGCATCTTTTAATAACTCAACAAACTGTTTTTTTCTTGTTTCATTAAGGAATGCAAATCCTTCGTAATATTCATGCTTTGCTTCCGGTGAACCGCTGTAGACAACAGAAAGCTTGCCATCATCTCTGACAAATTTCGTTACTGCAGGTGACAGTATTTTGGCTTCTGTTCCTACTCTCGAGTAATTATGAGAAAGAGCTTTTGTATTTTCATTCAGAGGATTCAAATCTTTAATTTTATTCTGCTTTTGGCATGTAAAACCAATAGTGCCGTCAAAAGTCTCACCGTTCACGGTTCCCTTGTTCCACTCCGAAACCGATACTCCCAAAAGATGACCGTATCCTCTGTCACACAAATCTTTTGCAGCATCAGAAGAAGCAAAAACAGAACCTTTAAACAATTCAGCAATCTGATCATCACTCATATCACGGACAATATCTCCCTCAATAAAGGCAGAGCCGTTGTTCTCATCCGAAAAATAGAATGGTATGCCCATTCTTTCAAATACACATGTCGCCCATGTATTTGAATGATATTGCCATATGACATCTTTGCTGAACGAGTGATGCACCTGCTCAATAAAGTATGAATTTGCGCCTACCCATTTTATTCCTTTTGCTAATTCAAATAGATTTTCATAAAATTTGCTATGCTCTGCCAGAATATTTCTAAATTCTTTACCGCTTTGGGGTTCATAAGCACTTAGCCTTGTAAGCCAATGCTTTGCACCCATCAATCCGTCAAGAACAGATGCGGTATAATGAGCGTGAAGATATCTTGCATTTTTTGCGTAACGGTTAAACGGCACTGTGTCTGTTTCGGCAAGAACAATATCTATGCCATGCTTTTTTAATTTGGAAGAGCAAACACATGCACGACGCATAATATCGCTGAATCCCTTTGTTGTTATTGGTGAATATGTTCCGTTTGGAACACGAACAATAGTCGGATTACCTTTACCGCAAAATATGGGATTTGTATATATTACCGAGTCACACTCGTCTCCGCTGGTGCAGTTTATACCCTGAATTGTGGGGTCAACACTGTCAATTACCTCTCTGAACTTTTTGGCTGTATTAACAAGTGAATTACGTTGAATATCTATAAATATCATTGTGAGAGGATCGTCATCGGGATGTGATCTGACATAATCATAGAGCTCTTCGCGAGTCATGTCGGTTCCGGCTATTCTGTTAAACTCAGCCATATGAAGAGGACATGCACAGCCCCTTCCGGGACGCATCATAAGACGAAAATCATCATCAAGCATTATTGCCGAGGGACGTGCGAGTGCAATCTGTCTTATAACGCCTGAAAAATGTTTTATAAATTCTTTATCCTCGGGGCATACACAACGATTGCTTTCACCATCGGTAAAATTAATCATTGTCTGATAGGGATTTGGCACAATTGCATAACCATGTCCAAGACTCGCTTGAATGAGTACTCCGGTTTTTACACCGTGAGGCTCCAATGCATCACGATATTTTTTGTAAATCTCCACCAGAGGACCAACTTTATCCCAAACAGGATTACCTTCCGGAACAAGTTGCATGGAAAAAAGCGGACA
>JAFQHQ010000159.1 GCA_017397885.1 Clostridia bacterium
TATGACTGTTTTCTGAAAATGCCCCGTGGTCGATTTTACAGAGTTTGTGCAACTTTCAAAGCTTTTAGTGAGGCACAAATTTGCGGAATCAATTGGGGGAACTTTATATAATCGTAGCATTTCGTTTTCTATAATATCTGTTTCGACTTCGAAAATCCGAATCCATCATTTTCCGCTGCGGGGATTCGGATTTAGCCTTCGCCGACGTCTGAGTGACGGAGTCGAAGGCGGTCGGACAAAGAAACAGATATGATAGAAATTTCTTTGAAAAGAATTGCGTGATTATAGAAAGTTACTTCAATTGATTTCAACGTAACTCCCCGACAAACTCCAATTTACAACCCTTTTCTAAAACAAATTATCCTGTTTACTTCTTCAAAACCCATAGCCACGTGAAACTTAAGACTGCCCGCATTATCAAGTTCGCAATCACTGGCAAACTCCGTGCAGCCCATATCCCTTGACCACTTTTCACATACAGAAAGAAGCTCTTTGGCATATCCTTTATTTCTGTACTGTTCTTTTACAAATATACCTTCGAGGTAGCCAACAGGTGAAGTTTCGGTGCCTTCAACATAATCTTTTCTTAGTCCGCACTGAGCAAAACCTACAGGTGTTTCATTTTCATATTTAATAAAAAACACAGCATCATCGGTTTTGATTGTTTCCGAAAACTCTGCTTCAAGCGAATCAACTGTGTTATCCTTCCACATCTGAACCGCCAACTCCGCCAAAATGCGACAATCGTTATTTGTTGCTTTTCGTATCATCTTATATACCTCATCAAAGAATTCTTTCAATACAATTAAGCCAAAAACTTATCTGTCATTCCTTTTTCCAAAACGTCGGAAGCATATTTTTTGGCAAGCTCCAAAGAGTGGAGACGATAGTTCCCGCATTGAATTTCATTGTCTGCAGGGATTGAATCGGCTGTGAGAACAAGCTTTAATGCATCGGTTATCCTGTTTGCAATTTCAATTGACTCCCACTGCCCCCAGATTGTCATATAAAACCCCGTACGGCAACCCATGGGGGAAATGTCTATAATTTTTGATGCAAAGGCTTCGTCTGTGTCACGAAGATATGTTGCAAGAAGATGTTCGAGAGTGTGAATACCTTCCGATTGCATTTCGCTCACATTAGGCTGAGTAAAACGAATGTCAAACTTTGTTACAATGTCACCTTTATCGCCGGTGAGTACAGTGCATTTTCTGACAAATGGTGCTTTCACTTTTGTGTGGTCAAGCTCAAAGCTTTCTACTTTTGAAAATTTACTTTCGTTCATATTGGTTAGTCTCCTGTTCTATATTACTTTTAATAAATAAATCTCTTCTTGATTTAAGATACCATAATTTTTTTGTTATGTTTTTCTTTTTGCAAACTCCGACGGGGACAGTCCACAATGTTTTTTAAAATATTTTGAAAAATAATAAATAGACTGAAATCCGCACCGAGTTGCAATCTCTCCAATGGAAAGCTTTGTATATACAAGCATTTGTTCTGCCATACCGAGGCGTTTTTGCAAAAGACTTTGCTTTGGAGAAATGCCATAGTGATTGGAATATATGGCAGAAAAATGATTCGGCGAGTATCCCGAAAGTGCTGCCATTTTTTCAAGCGTCCAATCAAGTTCCGGTGATTGCATCACCTGAGCATGAACCGACTCCACAATGCTTTGCGAGGTCTCGAGCTTACCTCCCGAATAGGCACGGTAAAGATTTATAACCATCTCGGTGAGAATACAATCAACCTTGTCCTCATATCCCGCATTTTTTTCGTCCTGTTCTTTTTGAACTTCTTTTATAGCCAAATAAACATCGGTACTTTTTCCTATGTTGATGCCGGTGATTGTTGGTATTGGATACTTTTTTAAAATTTCTCCAAAATCCTTGCTCACATACATCCAGTCATTGACAAAGTTTTCGTCATTTGAGCATGGGCCGTGAAGTACAGTTTCTCCCGGTGCAGACAACAACAGGTCGCCTTTTCTGCCATGGTGAAGTACGCCTTCTTTTTCATAGACATATGGCGTATAAAAATAAAAAACCCCATATAAATCTACATTTCCTTTATGAGAAAATTCTCCTTTTTCGTGAGGAAACTTAGTTCCTGAATAGCAAATTCTCATTTTCTTCTCCGAATCGTAAAAAAATACAAATAATCCATTGAAAAATCCATTTTCAGATGTATTATATCATAGTATAGTGTAAATGTAAACAGTTTTGAAAGGAGATTTCCATGAAAAAATACACTCTTAACGGCACATGGAGCTTGCACGGAGCAGGCTACAATACAAACGGTACGATTCCGGGTTCGGTATATTCTTTTTTACTTGATGCAAATCTTATTGACGACCCATTTTACCGTGACAATGAGCTTAAAGCTTTGGCACTTATGGACAATGAGTTTTCGTTTTCAAGAAAATTTGAATACACAACCAAAGGAGAAACTTTGCTTCACTGCGACGGTCTCGACACTCTTTGCGATATATACATAAACGACATCCACATTGCTCACACCGAAAATATGCACAGAACGTGGGAGTTTGATGTGACAAATGCTCTCTGTGACGGTGAAAACGAAATCAGGATTGATTTTCATCCGGTTGATGCCTACATCAAAGAAAAGCAGGCAAAAGAGCCTGTGCCCCCCTATATAAACGACTGTATCACAGGCTTCCCCCACATCAGAAAAGCTTTTTGTATGATGGGTTGGGACTGGGGCCCGAGACTTCCCGATGCAGGCATATGGAGAGATATTTATCTTCTTGAAAAGGACAGCGCAAGAATTTGCGATTTCCATATTGTTCAAAGACATTCAGAAGGCAAGGTATATGTCACTCCCGAAGTTGTCACCGATTCCGAATGCACTGTAAAGGTCACAGTGACTTCTCCCGTGGGAGAATGCTTTGAAGTTGAAGCAAACAAGGAAACATTAATTGAAAATCCAATGCTCTGGTGGCCAAACGGTCTCGGAGATCAGCCTCTCTATGCTTTCAGAGCCGAAATCATTGAAAATGGTGAAATTGTCGACTTTTCAAAGAAGCGAATCGGACTTCGCCAAATGGAGCTTATCCGCGAGCGTGACAAATGGGGCGAGAGCTTCAACCACAGAGTTAACGGCATAGACTTTTTCGCTATGGGTGCAGACTACATTCCCGAAGACAATATCTTCTCACGCATCACCCCCCAACGTACCCGAAAACTGCTTAACGACTGCAAATTTGCAAACTTCAATGCTGTCCGTGTTTGGGGCGGCGGTTATTATCCCGATGACTTTTTCTTCGAAATATGCGACGAGCTTGGCATTGTGGTATTTTTGGACATGATGTTTGCCTGCTGTATGATACCCGGAAGCGATGAATTTACATCGAATGTTACTGCAGAGCTTTATGACAACATAAAACGTGTGCGTCATCATGCATCAATTGCTGTTATAAGCGGTAACAATGAAATTGAATGTTTTGGTGGTGCTGCAGAATTGGCAAAATATCATCCGGCATATCTGAGACTTTTTGAAGATATTCTTCCGAGTCTCATAAAAGAGCTTTGTCCATACATCCCCTATGTGCCGTCAAGTCCTTCCACCTGCGGTCATTTTGTAGATGCAAACAACGAGGATTTCGGCGACTGTCACTACTGGGAGGTGTGGCATCAGGACAAGCCATTCACCGAATACCGCAAAAAGTTTTTCCGTTATCTCAGTGAATTTGGGTTCCAGTCTTTTCCTTGTGAAAAAACGGTTAACAGTTTTACTTTGCCAAAAGACCGAAATGTGTTTTCACGAATTATGGAAATGCATCAGCGAAACGGCAGTGCAAACGGAAAAATTCTCACATACCTTTCGGCAACCTACCGTTATCCCACCGATTTTGCCACACTTCTGTATACCTCACAGCTTCTTCAGGCAGAATCAATAAAATATGGTGTTGAACACTTCAGAAGAAACCGCGGCAGATGTATGGGTACACTTTATTGGCAGTTAAATGACATATGGCCTGTGGCATCCTGGGCAAGCATCGACTATTACGGCAGATTTAAAGCTCTTCACTATTATGCAAAGAGATTCTATTCTCCAATTCTCATTTCGTGCAATGAAACCGGAGAAAGAGACTCACGACCTGTTGTTAACATGGAAAGAACGACCGACTATGTAACCAAAGCACAGCTTGCAGTTACAAATGACACTTTATCTGAAATTTGCGGAAAAATTTGTTGGGAACTTCGCACAAGTGATGCTAAAGTGTTAAAAAGCGGAACAGAAGATGTAACAGTATGCCCGATGTCTGTATTAACTCTTGATGAAATGGACTTTGAAAAATGCAGTGTTTCCGACACATATCTTTCATACAGATTTGTTTCGGGTGATGAAACCCTGAGCGAGGGTTCGGTTCTTTTCAGCGCACCAAAATATTTTGAATTTGAAAATCCTGAACTGAGCTGCGAAATAAACGGAGACGAAATAACCGTATTTGCAAAAAGCTACGCAAAATCCGTTGAAATTGACTCTCCCGATTCCGATTTTATTCTCAGTGACAACTATTTCGATATGAATGCAGGAAGTAAAACCGTTAAAATAGTCAGCGGAAGCCCGAAGACAATCAAGCTTCGCTCTGTTTATGATATTGGGTAAAAATTATAAATAAATCAGCCTTAACAATCAACACTAAAGAGCTGGTTGTTAAGGCTATTTTTGAAGTTTTTGTAAATTGGAGTTTGTCGGGCTGTTTGAAAAATAATAATGAAAATCAACCACGTGGCATTTCCCGAAAACACATACGAACTTTCGTGAGCGAATTCCGAAAATTTGATGTCCCACACGAACCGCTCCGCACCGCATCAACCAGATGCGTGCTCGCTAATTTTGGCTATTTAAGGAAACTGATTTACGCCAAAATTTTCGGCGTGACATCAAATTTTCGAAAACATTCGTATGACTGTTTTCTGAAAATGCCCCGTGGTCGATTTTGCCGAGTTTGTGCGACTTTCAAACATTTTAGTGAGGCACAAATTTGCGAAATCAATTGGATGAGCTTTATATAAAGACTGTATAATCTGGATGCCTTTCCTCTTTATCAATTGCGACACATAAGGTTTAGATGCATATTAAAATTCTCTATAATAATCAATTTTTTTGCACAAAGTTGTATTTGGTTCATGAATACACAAACTAACTTTTTTGGCATTTTCAATATATTTACCCACCTCGCAACTGTTGACTATGCTGTCAGGCAAGTACATTCCACACTTAGGTCGGTAAGTATCTGCGTGAAAATCTCCACCGCAAGTCACAACCAGCCTGTTTTCATCTGCGATGTTTAATATTTCCTGCGAATACGAATTGTTATATAGCGGATGGCAGTTAATTTCAATACCATCTAAGAAGTCCGTATCCAAAACGGTTGTACCATTTCTAAAAGGATGTGCCTGTATAAGCACTCCATTATTATCTTTCACGGCGGTATACAAATCCTTTTGAGTATAATCAAATATTAACGGATGACTCTTAAGAAAGTCCGTATTAACACCATAAATCAACATATGCACATTAGGATAAAGTTCCATCGTGACCTCAATTCCCCAAAAAACTTTTACTCCTGATTGCTCGCCAAGTGCTTGTGTAAAATAGAATTCTTCTATATATTTATCTATAAAACTATTTATTTTATCATCATCAATATAACTTTTTTGATAATGATTAGTAAGAACTATCCCGTCAATCCCTGCCTCATATGCGCTTTCTAAAACTTTTGAAGCTGTATAACGACAACACTTGCTTATTCCGGAAGTATGTGCATGCAAATCAATCAACATTTTTTATCTCCTCAAATCATTTATGAAATTAACTATAAAATAAAATTCTTTATACGCCAACTAATAATTCATATTGAGTTAGAAACAAAAAATCATTTATACTTGATATCTGTACCAACAAATCCTATCGTTTTAAAATCGTCCGGATTGTGTCGAACAATATAGTCTATGTATGAATCAATCATTCTTGCTGTCAAAATATATCCGCTTGGACTCATATGACCGTACAAGAAAAACTTTTCATTAAATTCCACATCATAAACTATTCTTTAGCAGTCATTCCGCCTCTTGAAAAATTATATGCTTTAAGTCCGTTTTTTCTGGCAATATATTGTCCCCACGAATATTCATAGAGATCATGATATCCCGGTTTGTTGTTTTCATCACGAGTCTCAAACTCCCCTGAAGAAAGGCTGTCGCCAACAAATGCTATCCTTCGAAAAACAGATGTATGGCTATATCCATCAACTAATTTATCAAGAGGTTTTTCTTTTTCATTAAAAAGTTCTTTTTTCCAATCCATGTCAATATTTTCCTTTTTATATTCTACTAATTTTTGCATTTATTATATAATCGTAGCAGTTCGTTTTCTATAATATCTGTTTCGACTTCGAAAATCCGAATCCATCATTTTCCGCTGCGGGGATTCGGATTTAGCCTTCGCCGACGTCTGAGTGACGGAGTCGAAGGCGGTCGGACAAAGAAA
>JAFQHQ010000160.1 GCA_017397885.1 Clostridia bacterium
ATATTGATCCCAGCTGTATTTGATGATGTCGGGAAGAACTTCATCAAGGAACATTGTTGTTGCAGCTTCACCGGTAGTGCCGGTAGCAGGATGAATGAAATCAATGTGAACGCCGGTTCTCTTTTCCATTTCCTGATAAAGGAACATTTCGTTGTTGTTTGTAAGCCCTGCGTTTTGAGTACTGCCATCCAGGTTAACCCAATAGGTAAAGCTTTTTCCGTCGGATTTTCTTCGGGTTTGGACATTGTTACCTTCACAGCCTGCAAAAGCAGAAGTTAAAAGAACCAATGCCGAAATGCAAGCTATGATTTTTGTTAATTTTTTCATACTTTCTTTTTCCTCCTTAATCACATTATTGAAAGCCTTAATTTGCAAGTGCTGAAAAGCCACTTGTCCATACTGTGATTTTAATATAACATAAATTTTTCTGCATGTATACACGCATTTCAAACATCAACTTAACAAATTCAACCTGTTTAGTTAAATATTTCATTAACAACACCAAAATTGTTTACAAACCCCACTTTTTGTTATATACTCATAATGAAAGCTTAATTTACGCTACTGTAATTTATATGGATTTTTGAAAATCCACACTAAAAACTCACTAATTAGTTTCAACAAATCAGAACAGAGGAGGTTTTTTCAATGTCAAGAGGAGTTGTGAAACTAAGTAAATCGGAACTTTTTTCCAAAAAACATAATATTTCGGAACAAAAAATTAAAGGTGCTGTTAAAAAGGCTCTTGAAAAGCTCGAATCCAAACTTGATGTATATAAGGAAAGTTTTCCCGAGAACATAAGCCCGGACGGCAATGCCGCAAAATATTTCCCCGGCCCCAACAACAGCTGGGTAAGCGGTATGCACACAGGGGTTCTTATTCTTGCCTACAAGCTTTCCGGAAAACAACAGTTCCTTGACGCGGCAATAGGTCATCTTCCGACCTACCGTGAAAGAATCAACACAAAATATAAGCTTCAGGATCACGATGTAGGCTTCGTATTTTCACCATCATGCATTGCACTCTACAAGCTTACGGGCAACGAAGAAGCAAAACAAATTGCCCTTGAAGCCGCAGAATACTATTATAACACGGGCTATTCAAAAGAAGGCGGTTTCATAATGCTAAGCGGTGAGCTTGCCCGCGGCGATAATCCCGGTGTAGGCTACAGAACCATGATGGATACGCTTATGAACATCGGACTTTTGTTCTGGGCAGGAGAAGAAACCGGAGACAGCAAATACACAGAAGCCGCAAAATCTCAGCTTAAAACAACCGAGAAATATCTTATCAGAGAAGACGGTTCTTCTTTCCATCACTATCAGTTTGACATCAATACCCACAAGCCCATCCGCGGTCTCACCTTCCAGGGCAACCGCGACGAGTCAACATGGACAAGAGGTCATTCATGGGGAATTATAGGGTTCCCCATGGCGTATGGACACATAAAAGACGATATGCTTCTCGATTTGGGAAAAGATGTTACATATTTCATGTTGAACAATCTCCCCGATGATCTTATCCCTTATTGGGATTTTGATTTTACAACGGGTAGTGACGAACCGAAAGACACTTCAGCCGGCATTATTTCTGTTTGCGGCATGATGGAAGCGTTAAAATATATTGATGCCGGATCTGAGGAATACACGATATACAAAAATGCTTCATCAATGATGCTTGAAGCTGTTATTGACAGATATACCGGTGATGCCGGCAAAGATTACGACGGACTCATCTGGGGTGTCACAGGTGCCAAAAAGTTTAACATAGGCATTGAAGATTGTGCAGTTTATGCCGATTACTTCTACCTTGAAGCACTTTTACGCTACACCGATCCCGATTGGGAAATGCTTTGGTAAACAAGGAGAATTTTGAAATGACAAGAGGAAATGTAAAACTTAACAATCCGGAACTTTTTTTGAAAGAACATAAAATTTCGGATGAAAAAATAACAAATGCAATCAAAAAAGCTATTGAAAAGCTTGAATCAAAACTTGATATTTATAAAGAAAGTTTTCCCGAAAACATAAGTCCTGACGGCAATGCGGCAAAATATTTTCCGGGACCTAACAACAGTTGGGTCAGCGGTATGCACACAGGTGTACTTATTCTTGCCTACAAGCTTTCGGGTGACAAAAAATTTCTTGATGCGGCAATCGGTCACCTTCCGACATACAGGGAAAGAATTGACACAAAATATAAGCTTCAGGATCACGACGTGGGCTTTGTATTCTCACCGTCGTGCATTGCTCTCTATGAACTTACAGGCAACGAGGAGGCAAAACAGATTGCCCTTGAAGCAGCGGAATATTTCTATAACTGCAGTTACAGCAAAGAAGGAAAATTTATAATAAGGATTGCCAGACAATTACCTGCACCCGAAGCATACAGAACTATGATGGATACTCTTATGAACATAGGACTTTTGTTCTGGGCAGGGAAAATGACGGGAGACAAAAAATATACCGAAGCCGCAATAGCTCAGGTTGAAACTACCGAAAAATATCTTATAAGAAAAGACGGTTCGTCATATCATCACTATCAGTTTGACCTTGAAACTCACAAGCCGCTTCACGGAGTTACATTCCAGGGCAACCGTGATGAATCAACTTGGACAAGAGGTCATTCATGGGGAATTATAGGCTTTCCCATGGCATATACATATATGCGTGACGACAGTCTTTTGGCACTTGAAAGAGATGTTACATATTATATGCTCAACTCTCTCCCCGATGACCTTATCCCCTACTGGGATTTTGATTTTACAACAGGAAGCGATGAACCGAGAGACACATCTGCAGGAATCATTTCCGTTTGCGGAATGATGGAAGCAATGAATTATGTTGATGTCAGCTCCGAGGAGTACACAATATACAAAAATGCTTCATCAATGATGCTTGAAGCTGTTATTGACGGATACACCGGTGACGCAGGAAAAGACTACGACGGACTCGTTTGGGGTGTTACAGGTGCCAAAAAGTTTAACATAGGCATTGAAGATTGTGCAGTTTATGCCGACTACTTCTACCTTGAAGCGCTTTTACGCTACACCGATCCCGATTGGGAAATGCTTTGGTAAAAGAAGGTGAACATATGAAAGCAGCATTTTATGAAAGTGACATTACTCCACCCTTGGGTTGTTATATGACAGGCTACGGTGTACCGAGATATGCCAAAGATGTACACACAAGATTATCGTCAAAAGCTGTTATTTTTGAAGATAATGGAGAATACAGCGTAATTATTTCGGTAGACATATGCGAATATCCGCACGAAATGCACGACATTGTCACAAAAAGAGTTTTTGAATTTACGGGAATCACACCCGACAAGGTTTGCATACATTCCACACACTCCCATTGCGGTGCTCCCGTGTGGGATGATCCGGCAATTGATTGCTACGGAGATGAGGAGTATAAAAACGTATTCTATAGGCTTGTGGCTGATTCTGCAATACTTGCATACAAAAGACTTGAAAATTCCGAAATATATTTTTCAAAAGGAATTGCAAAGGGAATTGCAAACAACCGTTGTTGGATTATGAAAGACGGTACGATGAAAACTTTTGTTAATGATGTTGATAAGGCTGACAGACCTCTTTATCCTCCTGACGAAGAAGTTTCAATACTCTTTGTGGAGCAAAACGGCAAAAAAATTGGTGCAATTTATTCATTTGCTTGTCACCAAGACACAACAAAGGAAAAAGAATGCGGATATTCGGGAGATTATTCTGCAATCGTTTCCAAGCATCTGAAAGAGAAATACGGTCAGGACTTTGTTGCCTTGTACCTTGCCGGTCCATGCGGTGACATAAACCACATCAGAAACGGCGGACAAGGAGATCAGATTTCCTACAAACAAATAGGCGAAATAATTTCAAATACAATTGTGGAATCTGAACCCAAGAAGATTCCACTTGAAGGAAAGCTTTCGTCAGAAAAAGAACATATCAGCATTAAAAAACGCAAATATTCACCTGAAGAGTTTGTTGATCTTGCAAAATATTATCTTGATGCTGACCGTGGCGGAACATTCAGGCTAAGTAATCTTGTGTTCTATTATCAAAACGACAAAAAGGAATGCCGTGATCTATATGTTCAAGTAATTTCAATTGGAGATTTTGCACTTTTTGTATATCCGGGAGAAATGTTTGTTGAATATTCGCACAGAACAAAAAAAGTTTCTCCTTTTAAATATACAATGGTAACAGAAAACTCAAACGGACACGGCGGATACATACCCACTCCCAACGAATTCGGAGAAAACAGCTATCTTTATGAAATATCTCCGGCATACGACTCGGATCTTGTTCCCGAAGCAGGAGAAATTTTGTTTAAAAAAATAACAGAAATAGCGAATAAGCTTAAAACAGAAAATTAAAAATCCCAAAACAAACCCCTTAGAACAGAATCTTGAACAAACTGATTCAGAACTGTACTAAGGGGTTTTTGTATTATTTTAAATTTACATTAAACAATCTTATGCCGCATCATTTACAATTTGTTCGGCACCTGTAATGCTTATATTAATTGATCGGGTTGCTTCGTCCCAGCCGAATCCGCAAAAAGCTTTAAATTCGTCAACCGAAACGCCCATATATCCGTTGAGGTTGAACACGTCGTTGAGATGGTGCTGCGTTGCTCCGTCATCAATGACAACGTTAACCTTTTGATTGTACACAGAGCATGCAAGTTTTCCTGTTTTGCCCTTATAGTAATCAAGAGGCATGGGGGTTATTTCCTTGTCGGGGTTATACTTTGCAACAAGAGTTTTTGTGTCGTCATACCATGTAACGTCAAAGCCGTAGTTACGAAGATCTTCAACCACGACAACTGCACAGGTTGGATTTGCAATACGTGCAAAGGTGGGAACTTCATGACCGTTTATAAAGGTTGACATGTCTGTGAAATAGAGACTGTCATACTTTTTCTTTGCCGCCGCAAAACCATAATCTAAAAGACGCGCCGAATCCACAAAGCGCTGTGATGTGGATGATGAACCCATGGTAACCGAAATCATGCGTCTGCCGTCACGGGAAGCTGTTCCGCAAAAACATGCACCCGCGACAGATCCTGTCCCCGTTTTCAGACCGTCGGCACCTTCATAGTAGAAGGTATCGAGGAGATGGTTGCTTGTGGGGTAGTAGCCACCGTGGAAATACACACCCTTTTGTGCGCTGACTTCAAGAATGCCGGGGTATTTGGTGATTACGTTTCGTGCAATGGTTGCCATGCCTATGGGAGTGACACGGTTATCTGCAACACCACAGCTGTCATAGAATGTGGCATTCACGCCCATTGCTCTTGCGGTACGTGTCATGCGTGCGGCATATGCCGATTCGGTGCCGTCAATAAGTTCTGCCACTGCAACCGCCGCCGCACTTGCCGAGTGAACAAGAATTACATCTATCATTTCTTTGACGGTATATTTTGTGTTATAATAAAGAGGAATCATGTTCTGATAGAGCGAATTGCGGGATTTGTTGTATACATTTGTGCTTATGGGAACAACCGTATCGTAGCTTATTTCACCGCTTGAAATTGCTTCATAAACACAATATATATTCATGATTTTTGTCATGCTTGCAGGAACTCGGGCAGTGTTACCGTTGTGGTGGTAATATATCTCCCCTGTTTCAAAGTCCATTACGCATGCACCCTGAGATGAAATGTATGTTCCGTTCATGTTTGCCGCCGATGCACTCATGGGCAGAGCAATGTTGGCAACAAAAACAATCAGCAAAACAAAACACAAAGTAATTCTTTTTTTCATTTTCTTTCTCCTTATTTAATCAACTTTTTAAGACTGTCAGCATTGGCACTGTTTGCAATGCACACTATGACAACATTGCCTTTTCTCACGACATAAGGCGAGTTAAGCTTTGTCATTTCTTTGGGAATGTAATTTTCAAAATCTTTCTTTTTGCGTTCAATGCGTTCCTTGGCAAGTTTTTCAATGTTTTTTGCCTCGGTTTCGTTTGTTGCTTCAAAAACGGCAACCTCTTCGGCTGTTACGCCGCTTCCCATGTAAATTGCCACAGAGCATGTTTTTGCAGGGTCTATTTTATAGTTGGACACCGCCAAGCTGTCGCTGACTTTTACAAGACTATCTTCAAACTTAACCGAAGAAACAACCGATTTGGCAATGGATGCCGTATCTTTTGTGCCGCCTTTGGCAAAGGACGTTGTTTTTGAAGCCTCAATTTTTGCGACGCCTTTTTCGGGAACGGCATGACATTGCAGATATTTGGCAAGCTCTCTGTATTTTTCGGGTCCGAGGTGAATGCCGTCACTGCCTATATTGTCGGGGAGGGCACCGTCTTCACCTTTGAAATATGAATGAAGATCAATGTAGTAACACTGTTTTTCCTTTGCAATGGCAAGAAGCTTTTCGTTGTATTTGACAATCTCGTCATTTTTGATGCCTGTTTTTTCGGAAGTTTCCTTTGTGACAGGCATTATGGACTGAATATACACAATGACATCGGGGAACTTTTTACGTACATCATCAATAAATTTGCCGTATCTTTCAAGATAGGAATCCATCTCGTTGAAGGCAATCTCATTTGTTCCGAGCATTATGTAGAGTTTACCGAGGTGAGACATATCCTTTATGGCTTGCATGGTAGTTTTGCCGCCGGGCAGTGCATCGGTGTCAAGATTTTTGGTGTTGAGCCCACCCATGCAAAGGAATGTAGAGCCGAATCCCGAAAAGTTTTGAATGCCGATGGTGAGTGAATCACCCACAAACACCGCATCGTCAAAATATGAAATGTCTGCCTCTTGGGTTTCGGGAACAATGCCGTAGTTTATGTCGGGTACGGATGTGTAGGGGGAAGTTTTTGCTATTTCGCTTATTTTTGAAAGGTTTGTATCTGTTGTGAATGTGCTTTGATTGTAGAGCACAAGGCAGTCTTTGAGATTGTTGGTATATAAATACTCAAAGATGTCACCGTTATAGTATCTCAGGTCAATCATGTGTATTTCGTTGTAATGATTTGCAAGGAAAGGCACAAGGGAATGCGCATAGGAGTCTTTTATTATCGCAAGCTTTTTTCCTGTGTTGCAATTTGTTGAAATTACGGTGATGGCATGATTGCCGTCGAGATAGAATGCATATTTATCTTTTGTTTTGAGTTTTTCTTCGCTGTATAGCGAGTCAAGCTCTTTGTTTTCTCCCGGAAAAGTCACCTTTTGAACATAATCTTTGTTGAGAGTATATTTGTACACAGAATCGGCTTTGGTTTTTGCAAAGCCCGAATTTGACCATGTGGTACCATAGAAACTGTCACTTACTCTTTCAACTGCAAATTCTTCAATCCCATAGGGCTCATAACCAAGTGTTTTTGCAAGTGCCGTATAGAGATGGAAGCTTCCGAGTGCCGTCTGATGATGGTCGGTGCGATAATACAAATATTTATCTTTGTTCGCTTTGAGGCTTGGATTTACATCTGTAACATTGGCATTTTTTATGTTTGAAGAAAGATTTTTTTGGAAATCGGTGTAAGTGTCGATGTAAGCATAGTCGGGAAGCTTGTCCTTCATAACCTCATAGGCAGTAGGAACAATTGCAACACTCACATTGTAACGAGAAACCGCCGTCAGTGAGTTTATGCCCGCTATGTTGGACTTTATGTTTGACAAATCGGGATTGGAATTACTCTCTATAAGATACCCATCATCGCAAATTAATATTCCATGATTTTCCTCTTTTCCGCTCAAAAGTTCATAGCTCCTCTTGGCTGAAACAAACTGATTTCTGAGGACAAATTGATCGGAAATGTAGGTTTCGAAATCTTTCATAAATTTGCCGTCAAGAATGCGTTCTATCGAAATCTCGGGAAATGCGGCAAGGGTGCGATTTTCTTTTTCGGAAACTTTTTGGCTCGGGGTGAAAATGTTTAAAAGCAAAAACAAAATCAAAAATCCCGGAATTACGATACACGCAAGTTTTCGGGCATTGTCTTTTTGGGCAATAAGCGTGAAAAACAATCCCATTTTGCGAGGTGTGCTCAAAGACTTTGCTTCGGGCGAAAAAAGCGGATTCATATCGGGTAAAAAATCTTTTACCGAACGTATTTCATCCGATACTTCGTCTTTTGTATCATAATCAGCCTGCAAAGCATCGTTGGCTTGTTCATAATATTCTTCGTAAAATTTATCTGTATTTTCCGAACCGGCTTCGGTGCGGGTTGAGCCTTTTTCCATAAATCGTTTGAAAAGCTCTTCTTCGTTCAGAAGCAAATCATCATAATTTTTTTGATTGTTCATTGTAACCTCCGTTTTGCTACTTATCAGAATCTGAAATACAGGAACGGATTGTATGTGTCATCCACAAGATATGCCACACACACGATAAGCAACACAAATGCTAAAACAGGTCTGAGCCAGTAGAGTTTTCCTCGAGTAATTTTTTCAAATATTCTTTTGGGCAGCGGAGTTGCACCAATGATTGCCACAAGAATCACAAACCAATAGGAGAAGAATCTGTATAAAAACATTGTGTCGGAAAGCCCGAGGTCGGCAAAATTAAACATGCTTCCTATGTAGGAAAACGCTGCGGAAAAATCCACCGATGCAAAGAATACCCAGCCGATGATGACTATGAGCATGGTGTAGAAATTTGAAAGAAATGCGGGTATTTTTTCCAGTCGTTTCAAAAGGAACTTCTTTTCAATGATTAGAAGAACACCATAGTATATACCCCACGCAATGAAGTTCATGCCGGCACCGTGCCAAAGTCCGGTGAGCATCCACACGGCAAAAATATTTAAGTTCCGACGAAGGGATGCTCTTTTTTCGGGAGTGAGACAAAGCGGCCCGATGTTTACGGTTTTTTTGTATTTTTCGGCACTTATGCGACTTCCGCCCAGGGGAATGTATACATATTCTTTGAACCAGCTCGAAAGACTGATGTGCCATCTGCGCCAGAACTCTGTTATGCTTTTTGAAATGTATGGATAGTTAAAGTTTTCGCAAAATTCAAAGCCAAACATTTTTCCCAGACCGATTGCCATGTCGGAATAACCCGAAAAGTCATAGTATATCTGAATTGTGTAGGCAATGATTCCGAGCCACGCGCCAAGCATTGACATCTCGCCCGAGGCATTGGTGATCTCCCACAATTGACCAACGTTATTTGCAATGAGAACCTTTTTTGCAAGACCCGAGCAAAAGCGTACAATACCGTCGGACAAAAGTGAAATCCTCATGGGGTGATTGTCGAGCTGCAACGCCACATCGTCATAGCGTACAATGGGACCTGCAATAAGCTGAGGAAACAGCGACAGGTATAGCCCGAACGAAACAAAACTTTTTTGAACCTTTGTTTTTCCGCGGTACACGTCTATGCAATATGAAAGAGCCTGAAATGTGTAGAACGAAATACCTATGGGAAGAGCGAGTCGCAAAAGCGGAAAATTTGTGCGTACAACAGAATTTACCGTGGAAATAAAAAAGTCGGCATATTTGAAAACTCCCAAAAGTCCGAGATTTACAACACAGGTGAAGACAAGGGCGGCTTTGCTTTTGTTTTTCAGCAAAAAGCCCATTACATAGTTAAAAAATACAGAAAAAATCATGAGCAGAACGTAGGTGGGCTCTCCCCATGCATAAAAAAACAAGCTTGCCGCAAAAAGCAAGGGATTTTTAAATTTTTTGGGTACAAGTGCGTATATTAAAATCAGCGGTGCAAGAAAATAAAACAAAAATAACAAACTTGAAAAAACCATCCTTAAAACACTCCTGAATTTTATCGGTGAGAATTTAGCCTTAACAACCGACACTGAAGACGCCTTTAGTGTTGGTTGTTAAGGCTATCTTTTCATATCTTCCAATGAATACAAAAGACATTCCAAGTTTATTGTATCACAATAAACCGGGAATGTCTATAAAAAAATGGTTACAAATGTATTAAAATAGCCTAAATAAACTTCCCTACTCCGCCTCCCGAAAAAGAGCCGGAATATTCATCAAAAGCTTTCTTAGCATCATCAAAAGAATCGAACAGAGCAAAAACCGTCGGACCCGAGCCGCTCATCATGGAAAAAGAACAACCCTTTTCATAAAAATATTTCTTTATTGCTTCAATTTCCGGATGAATTTTTGAAGTGACAAAATCAAAACAGTTAAGTGCAACTTTTGAAAATGCCTCAATATCATCATTTTTCAATGCCTCAATTGCCGCTTTGTTATCAGGATGAGGATAATCCTTCGAATCCATCATTTGGTAGGCTTCAACAGTTGAAATGTCAATGTCGGGTTTTATGAGTGCAACCCATTTTTTCATGTTGTTTTCTATGGGGGTTAAAATCTCGCCTATTCCCTCTGCAAGCATACATCCGCCCACAATGCAAAAGGGCACATCTGCACCGAGAGTCTTTCCGAGTTCGCAAAGCTTTGTTTGCGTGAACGGATTGCCGTAAAGAGTGTTTAAGCTGTTAAGCACTGCGGCGGCATCGGCACTGCCTGCACCAAGCCCTGCACACATGGGGATGTTTTGAGTAAGAGTTATGTCACAACCACCCTTAATTTGCGAGGCATCAAAAAAAAGCTTTGACGCCCTGAAAGTGAGGGTGTTTTCGGGCTTGCCGAGGGTTTCCTCGTTGCAGTTAAGGGTTATTTTTCCCGTATCGTTGATATTAACTTCCAATTCGTCACAAAAGCTGATTTCCTGCATTACCATTGAAACATCATGATAACCGTCGTCTCTTTTGCCGCATACATCCAAAGTGAGATTTATTTTTGCATTTGCATTAATCTTCATTTTCATCACTTTCCTGATTGGGGGATTTGTCACTTTCTTTTTTTGCCTTAACGCTCTTTTTGTCATCGGTTTTTTCGGGCTTTTCGGAATTTGAAACTGCAATGCCGGATGTAAAAACTTTCATAAAAGTTGATGCAAGCACAATTTGAAGCACAATGTCATCAAAAGAACCGTTTTTCTCCGTTGCACCATCTATAATGGGTGTTACAACCTCTTTGAGCGAAGAAAGAGCCTGCCTCTGATTGTGAACAAATGATGTGTACATTTCTCTTATTTTGTCCTCATCATCCAAAAGCGGTATGACCGACTCCATGGAAGAAATATTCATGCTCTGCTTAAGAGTTGAAATCATGATGAGATAGGCAAGGTGCGGTTTTCCGTAGCGTTTTTTCACGGGAGACGGCATGGCTTTGAGCTTTATGTAATTATTTATCATTGGTGCGGTAAGAATTTTTTCGTCACCCAGAAGGGATGATATTTCACTGAAATATCCTGTTGTAAGCTCTATAACCTGATCCATGTAAAGATATATGGAAGGAAGTTCGTCCCAGCCGGGAAGCTTGAACGATTCGAGAGCTGATTGTATTTTTTTGAGATTGGTTTCGTTTATGTTACCCATTTTTTATGTTCTCACCTCTTTGATATAATACCACATTTACATATGCAATGTCAAGAACTACAGTCATACGTAAAATACCACTTGACAAAACAGTATATATAGTGTAATATAATGTTGTACATTACATTTAAGAATGTGATACATTATATTACACCGCTGTGGAGATGATTATCTTGAAAAACATATGTTTATTTGGTGATTCCCTTGCAAAAGGAGTTGTTCTCAGCCCCGAGCGAATGCGTTATGTTTTGTCCGATTGCAATTTTGCATCGCTGCTCGAAAAAAGCTGTGATGTAAAAATTAACAACTATTCCAAATTCGGTTGTACAATAGGCAAAGGAATTGATATCATTGAGAAACACTGTCAAAACATTGAAGAGTGCGACACGGTTATGCTCGAATTTGGCGGTAACGACAGCGACCACGAATGGAATACCGTGAGCCAAAATCCATGCGGAGACCACCATGCCAAAACCGAGCTTGGCAAATTCAGAGAAATGTATGAAAAAACCATAGAAAAAATCATGGCTATGGGAAAAGAGGTTATTTTGCTTTCGCTACCTCCCATTGACTGCAAAAAATATTTTTCTTGGATAAGCAGAGATAAAAACGGTGAAAACATAAAAAAATGGCTTGGTTCGGTGGAATATATTTATCGTTGGCATGAAATGTACAACAACACCGTCTGCGCCATTGCAAACAAGATGAATGTTAAGCTGATTGACATAAGGAGTGCATTTCTTGAAAAAAGAAATTTCAGTGATTATATTTGCATTGACGGCATTCACCCAAACGAAGACGGACAAAAACTTATGTGTGAATCTATTTTGAATTCGGACAGTTTTTGTTTGGGGTAAAGGCTTCAATTCACATATTTTTCTTTGAGCATTGGTTTTCATTGTTTCAAACAAAAAGGATGGCGTAGTCTCAAATGAGTGAAAAAATCACCTGTTGAGACACGCCATTTTCATATACATATTATTATCTATGTACTCGATAAAAGGCTTTTTGTTAACCTTGTCCTTGTTTTTAATGTACCAGTCATAGGATTCTTCTAAGCCTTGGTCCAACGACTTTACATCCCCCATCAATGCATACTGTGCGGAAACATCCAGATAATATTCATATGCATAAAAACTGAAATAATTTCTCTGTTCAATGTCTTGGCAGACATTTACAAATGTTGCTTGTTTCCCTGCAACACTATAACAGAGTTCTACCCAATCACGTACAGAAATTGTATCTTTATTTCCAACATTAAAGATATGCTGCGATGGCTTGACTTCTAAAAGAATATCAACAAACCTGCATAAATCATGGATATGGAAAAATTGCAACTTCATTTCTCCATTCTTCGGCAAATAGAATTTTCGATTAGCCAATGCACAATCGAAAACAAAAGATTCTCTGTATACATTATTCATTTGACCATACAAATATGGTGGTCTGAGAATGTATGCATTAGGATTCCTATTCAGGAGAGTATGCTCGGCTTCTATTTTATCAGTTCCGTACTTACCCCAATATTTGTTTGTAGCCAAAATAGAATCTTCTTTGAATGGCTGAGGTGCATGTTCAGGATATACAGCACTTGAACTGATTAGAACATAATCATCATATTCACCCAAAGCATTCAATAACAATTCCACATCATTGGAAGTATATGCTGTGTCAATAACAGTATCAAACCGATATTCACGAAGAATTTCACCAAGATTATGCCGGTCGGCTTCAATGAGTGTTACGCCATTTGACTGTTCTTTGGTATTTCTATTAAGCACATACACATCACAGCCTTTGGCAACATAATACTCTGCGATATAACGACTTACAAATACTGTTCCACCTGTCACAAGTATCTTTTTCACATTTGCACACTCCCATAATTACTTTATAATGTATCATCTGCCATCTTCAAATGCAACAGAAGCCGGATATTTAATCTGACTTATTTCAGCTTTCTTTTTAATAACCGATTCTAAATCTATATCATATATATTTGCAATAGCTATTGCGTAATATATAACATCCCACAATTCTTCATCTATTGTTCCCTGAATTTTATCTATGCTCTCGGCTTTGAGATTTTTTCGGATCGCCCGTGAAAGCTCGCCGACTTCTTCGGACAATTTCAAAAAATAATCTTTCAAAAGTTCGGGATGAAAGTCCTTTTGCTTTATATAGTTCTGCAAATATTTAACGGTTGTTTTTCCATCCATGTTAATTTACTCCTATCATTTGTTTTTGCCCTTTAGGTGAAGTTTTTGCTTTCGTAAAAGTGAAGTTAAGTTTGCCACTGCACCGCAAGGTGCAACTTCACTTACGAAGTAAAGTTCACTGTTCGGGCAATTCATAAATTGCCCCTACAAATTCACTTGCCGCTAGGCAAACTTAGTTTGAAAGCGTAAGCAAAGCTATGCTTTCCACATGCCCCGTCTGCGGAAACATATCCACAGCGCACGCTTTTTGGAGAATGTAGCCTTTTTCTTTTAAAATAACAAGATCACGGGCAAGAGTTGCACTGTTGCAGGAAACGTACACAAGTTTTTTGGGCGAAATCTTTTCGATGAGTTCAAAAAGCTTTTCGTCGCAACCCTTCCTCGGAGGGTCAACCACAACAACATCGGCTTTTTCGCCACCATCTATGAGCTTTGTTACCACCTCGGTGCAATCACCGCAATAGAACTCGGTATTATTTACATTACTTAGTTTTGCATTTTCTTTTGCATTCTCAATAGCCTGAGGAACAATTTCAACACCAATTACTTTCTTTGCTTTTTTGGCAAGATAAAGGGAAATGCTTCCCACTCCGCAATACAGGTCAAAAACAACATCACTTTTGGTTATATCCGAATATTCAAGTGCTTTTGAGTAGAGCTTTTTCATTTGCTGTGTGTTGACCTGAAAAAAGCTGTGGGGATTAACTTTAAAAGTAAGGTCATCAACCTTTATGTTTATACTGCTATCGCCATACAAAACGATATTTTTGTCGCCAAGAATTACATTTGTCTTCTTTGTGTTCACGTTCTGAACAAGGCTCTTTAGTCCAAGCGGAGAAAGCTTTTTTGCAAGTTCTTCGCTCTTTGCAAGGCGGTCATTTGAATTTGTGACAATGCACACCATAAGTTCACCGTTTTCTTCGCCGTAGCGAACATAAATGTGACGCACAATGCCCTTGTGTGTTTTTTCGATATATGCGCTTATGCGGTATTCATTAATATGCTCAAGCACGCATTCCACAGCCTTATTTATGTTTTCATTTTGAATATGGCAATTTCCGCAAGGAATGATTTCGTGGCTTTTTGGTGCAAAAAAACCGCAGACCGCTTTTCCTTTTGAAAGACCAACGGGGAACTGCGCCTTGTTGCGATAGAAAAATTCATTTTCTGCCCCGATTATTGGTTCATACAAAAATTCTTCTTCGCTGTAGCCTCCAAGTCTTGTGAGGTTTGAAAGCACAAAGTTTTGTTTGTATTCAAGCTGTGCCCGATAGCTTGTGTGCATGAGAGTGCATCCTCCGCAATCAGGAAAAGACGGACATGGTGGTGTCCGTCTGTAATTTGATGGGGTTATTATTTTTTTGAGTTTTCCGAAACCGTAGGTCTTGTTTGTCTTGGTGAGCACAAAACTGATTTCGTCACCAATGACAGCACCCGACACAAAAACGGGATATGAGTCGATTTTTACAACTCCGTCACCGTTTACGGTAATGTCGGTTACCTTGCCTTCATATGTCATGTTTTTCTCGGGCATATTATTTCTCCGTTTTGATGTTATTGCTTATCCAAAAGATCAATGGCATAGGTGGCATTTTCCTCTGCCATTTTTTTGAGTTTTTGATTTGTTTCTTTTAAAAGCTCCTGTCTGTCATCCTTTTGCGACAACACAGTGTCAAAGATTGACATAGCCTTTTTAGTATCAAAGTTTTCCACATCAACCCAATCGGGCTGGCTGAGCGACTCCATGAACGCACTGACTTTGGGATCATACACAAGTGCCATTGCAGGGATTGCAAGGGTTGTGGCATAGATCAGCGAATGGAGTCTCATGCCTATGATAAGTTCGGCTTCCGAAAGCACCGAAAACATTTCGGCAACAGAAAGCTCACGATTTATGATGTAGGACTTATTTTTCATTTTTTTCATAACCCTTTGGGAAATTTCCATATCTGCAGGATACTGCATGGGAACAAACAGCGGATACACACCGTGAAGCTCAACCATGTGGTCGCAAACTGTTGCCATTTGCTCATCGAAATTCCCCGACAAGGTTTTGAAATCACGTATGGACACCACGCACAGCTTTGTGCCCTCGGGAACACCTGCACGGTTTGTGTAGTATCTGCCCGAAAGGGAAACATCGGTATCGATGGTGAAAGCGGGGTCTGCGGTGATGATGATTTCCGGCTTTGTAACACCGAGGCTCCTGAGTTCTTCATCGGAGCGGTCATCACGCAGGGTTATGATGTCTACCTTGTTGAGTATTTTTGCGGCAAGCCTGCGGTTGAGCTTTTTGACAATGGGTCCTATGCCGTTGGCATAGAGCATTGTTTTCATTCCGCATTTTTTTGCCATGGAAATTATTGCAAGATAATAGAGAATGGATTTACTGCTTGTTACATCCTGCAAAAGACTTCCCCCGCCAAAAAGGAGCATTTTGGATTTTTTCATCTCTTGCCTTATCTTGTGAAAATTGTATCTGTATAACGATTTTACGCCATATTCCATTGAGGTTTCTTCGGGCACTTTTGAAAGCACTGTAACATCAAGATTTTTGCGTTTTTTCCGAAGAGTGGCAAGGATAGCATACAAAAGAGCCTCGTCACCCGAATTTGCAAAACCATGATAACCCGAAATGATTATATCGGACATTGTTTCATCCCCATGTCAACTTAAAAATTTTGTTTTTAACTTTTTGCAGAGCTTAACAACAATAAGATTTGCAACATAGACAAACACGCTTATTACAATACCCACCAGCAAACCGTTTACAACTCTCATGGATATTACCGAATAGTCGGTGAACACATGGCAGAAGCTGTTTGCAACGGATGCCGCCAGAATTGACGAAGCAATTGCAAGAAGCCATTTTATGAGTTTTATGTCTACATTTTTGGTGTAATACACAAAAAGCACCAATGCCGGATAGCCAATTAAAAATTCCTTTGTACGCGGTCTTGCCGGGAAAAGAGATGTCATGGTGTTTCTGAGTGCCGATTCTAAAGAGCTTATTTCAGACACATTGCCGCTGCGAACAATATAGTACATTCCAATTATACCGATAATTCCGCCAATGAGTACCCAATAGACCTTTATGTCTGCCATAAGCACTTTTTTGATGTCACCAAGAACATCACTGCGCTCATCCTTTATGAACATAAGATAATAGGCAACTGCCGTGTAGACAACAGGAACAAGAAGCGAAAGCTTTATGCCTCTGAAAATGAGATTGTTCATGTAGAAATCTATTCCCGAAAGCATTGCCCCCTGTCCGACAGAGCCTGCAAACAAAGATGCAACCATTGTAACTATGGCGCCCAATGTGAGCGTTGGGGTTGAAAGCTTATCTTTGAAGCACTTTACAAAATAGAGTGTCACAGTGAGAGCAAAGCACGACATGACAACACTGTACACTGTGGGATAGAGCTCGAAGAGTGCCGCCGGCATTTTGAAGGTTGCCAAAAATGCAAGAATCGCCAAAACAATTGCGGCAAGAGTAAGTTTGAAATTCTTTTTGCCAAATACCATTTCAATCATGAGCAACATACACATAATCATAATTACTGCACAAAGTGCGCCGATTAAAATTCGGTTTGGATAATAATCGAAGCTTGGCGGATTAGCATTTATGCTGAAGCCCTCTGCCTCAATTTTTGTTTTGTATTCCTTTACTGCATTAAATGTATATTCTGCACAATCCTCATATGAACCTTGACTTGACTGTATTTGAGTTACGTTTACAAAACGAATGTTACGGTCGAGGGTGGAATTGAAATATTGATTGGTTCTGAAAAGATAGTGGCTTTCGTCTTCCTGGGTGTTATCATAGGTTTCATAGGAACGAACAACCTTTTTGGAGCCCTTTTCTCCCATAACCGAATTGAAAATCTGTGCATAGCCAAGTGTTGGCTGATTGGAAAGCTGATTGGTGTTTTCGGTAACAACAAGGGTGAGATTGTTGGAATTGATTATTTCGGATATGCCTTCGACGCATTTTACGGCGTTTTTGCTTTCGAATGGATCGCCTGCCTTTTGAATGTTGATATATTTAATGTTATCATATTTTTTTACAAGGCTGTCAATTTTTTTGAGATACCCGGTTGATGAGAAGGCATTGACTTTGTGCATGAGACAAATATCAAATCCGCGCTTTGACAGTTCGTCAATTGCTTCTTCGTCATAACCCAGGGGAATGTCCCAAAGTTCTCTTCTGCCGTTTGAAAATACATATATATCCATGGATGCAACATCTTTTATGGTGGTGCAATCATTTTTGGTATAATAAAGAGGAATTGATTTTGCAATACGTTCTCTCATGTTTTTCTGTTTAACCATGAGAATGTGACAGTCATTGGTGATTTCGGGACAGCGTTTTGCTATTTCCTCGGCAATGAGCATACTTTCGTCATCATATTTGTTGCATAGCACATTGTATCTTATGCAGGTTACGTCGCCCTTTGAAACAAGGTAGTTGATGTCTTCTTCTTTAAGCGAGACTGTGTTAACACCAATCTTTTGGTAGCGACTGAGCATTTCGTCAAGCTTTGAATCGGACGTTATGGTGCGAAGATTCTGGTAGAAAACCGAAATGGTAACATTTTTGTTGTTTTCTTCATTTGAAATTCTTTGTACAAGAGACGGAACAAGTGCCGCAATTGTCACAATAAGAATAATCCATGCTATGCTTTTTTTTAAAAAATTTATCATGCCGTTTGATTCCTTTCTTTTCTGATGAGATGTCGGAGTACCCCTGTGATGGCAAGCATCACAACATATACAACCCCACAGACTCCAACACTCAAAACAAAGCTTATTTTTCCGTGGGTAAGAGCCGGGAAGAACGAATTGCAAAGTACATATACCAAAAATGCCGCCACACCGGACACTATTATTTTTGCAATATATGCAAGAAGTGATTTTTTCCAGTAGGAGCCCACAACGGATTTAATTCCGATTGAAATTGCAACGGCATATACCGTAAGCCATGCAGATGTTGAAATTGCCATGAGCTGTGCATGAGAAAGAGCAAAGCTTTGAGGCACAAAGGTTTTTATGAGGAAATTGCTGAGTGCATTTAGTGCAATCACGGCAATTGTACCTATAACTGTGTATTTGTATTTACCTGCCAGATACAAAATTTTGTTGAACAGTTCCTGGCAGACATAGCCGAGAATGCCCAGCGAATAGATGAAGAATATGGAAGCCACGGCTTCTGTGGATTCGTGTGTGAATGAACCCCGTTCATATACAAGGGCAATGATGTCTTTTCCGAAAAGAGCGCCAACCAGCAAAAACGGAAGAAAAATTGCACACATTACCGTGATGATATATTGCAGAATATCGTTAACATATTCTTTATTTCCCTCTTCATAATTTTTTGAAATTGAGGGAAATATAACAGTGGACATTGCCACAACAAAAACACTTGCAACGGTAACGAAAAGGTTTGAAGCATAATTGAGTGTTGAAATCATGCCTTCCTGAGAGCTTACGAATGCACGGTCTGTGTAGAAACAAAGCTGGAACATCATGTTTGATATGAATATCCATATGATTTCGGGGTTTTTATCTCCCGATTTAAGCTTTTCGGATTTTGCCGCAAAAAACGAATATTTTTTCTTGTAGAAACTCGGAAGAAGTATGAGAATCTGCAAAAACCATCCCACAGTGGTTATTGCACCAACTGCCAGCGGGGAAAGTTCAAACAGCATTGCCGCAAGAATAATAAGCACGTTAAAGGGCAAGCTCATAACAGATGTTATGAAAAAAGCTTTTTCGTTTTGGAGTATGCCCGAAATGATGTAGCCGACAATTACAAAGCTCATGGACGGAATCATCACATACATCATGTGGATTGCAAGCTCAAGGTCGCCACCCGATATGCCGGGAAGAATTACCGACACTATTGGTTTGGCAAGAAGGGCAACAACTGCCATTGCCCCAAGCAACCACAGCATGCTTTTTTGAAGAAATCGGGATGCATATTCCCTTTCTCTGCCATGGTTTTCGGTTTTGTTGATGTTTTTTATGACCAGGGTGGAAAGCGCAACACCTATGCCGGTGAAGATAAGGTTAACAAGTCCGAACACCTGAAAATATATGTCACCGCCAACCTCGCTTGTGCCGAACATTCCGGCAAAAACCATGTCCCGGTAAAAACCGACACCCTTGGCAAGAATTATTCCTAATACAACCATAAAATATGCATTACCCATTATAGCCTGCTCCTTGTTTTTTGTTAGTCAGCCTTTGCAATCTTTAATTACTGCAAAGAAAAAATATTTGCGCATACATAATTATTTTATACCATATTAAAATATTAGTCAACTGTTTTGTTTAATTTTGAAAATATTTTAAATACCCTTTACAAATTGATGTCAGAAGTTGAATTTGAATTTTTAGTATGATAAAATGATTACAGTGATATTTCAGGCAATTTATAAAACACTCAAAATCATTGCTGAAACCAACAAAACCGAAAGGATGAGATTATGAAAAGAATTATCGTATTATTGTTGATTTTTGTGCTGTGCATACCCTGCATAAGCATATATTCCGCGCCCATATATTCATATGAAGATACTGTTCCGATTGCGCGCGGAATTACCCTTACTCGGGTGAAAGATTTTTACGCAGACCATCTTCTTACCTATTCGGTGATAAAAGCCGATCTTTCGGACGGAGCAAATTCGTTGAAACTGCTCACTCCGGAAGGCGGAATCGACACCTTTGCAACGGTTGCAAATCTTGCAAAAACCGAAAAGGACACCGTTGCCGCTCTAAACGCAGACTTTTTTTCACTTTACAAAGGTTCGAAGGGATTTTCCCTTGGAATTGAAATAAAAGACGGTGAGCTTTTGCAATCACCAATAAATCCCACAACCATGGCAACCGTGGCATATGATGACAGTCTTCTTTCCATGTCATATTTAGATTTTCACATTATGGCAGTTGCTCCCAACTGGCAGTACAACGAAATCAGACACCTCAACAAGCACACATCATATTACGGTGATATTCTGATGTATACAAGCGACTTTAACGGCGGATACTCCCCTGCCCCCGGAGGAGTTGTTGTGGAGGTTGTTGTTGAAGACGGGAAAATCAAGGAATTTCGCAGAAATATGCCCCCTGTAAAAATCCCCGAAAACGGCTGTGTTCTTGTTGTTTCGGAAGGGGTTAACATGTTTCTTGCAAACAACTTTAATGTTGGTGACGAAATCAAGTTTGACTATTATATAACTCCCGACATATCCGATGCCGAAGCGGCTTTCGGCGGAGGAGCAATGCTTGTTTCAAACGGGAATGTTGTTAAAAACTTCTCCCATGTCATTTCGGGAACTCACCCGAGAAGCGCCATCGGTGTTGACAAGTCAGGCAAAATTGCCTATCTTGTGGCTGTTGACGGCAGACAAAGCACCAGCCGAGGAATGAGTATGTCTGAAATGGCAAATCTCATGGCATCTCTCGGATGCTACAATGCAGTAAACCTTGATGGCGGCGGTTCCACAAGCATGGTTGCTTCTACTTCGTGGGACAAAAATCTCACCACCGTAAATTCGCCCAGCGAAACCAGAAAGGTTTCGAATGCTGTGGGAATTATAAGCGAATTCGGAGATTCTTCTCCCTCGTCGGTTTTGGTGAAAGGCGACAGAGACGTGGTTTTTGTGGGTGATTATATAAAAATATCGACATCTGTTTTAAACAGCAACATGCACCCCCTCGACAAAAGTGCAACCCTTTGGTCAGATCACGGAACTTTTATGGGCGAATATTTCAGCCCTGCTGTAAGCGGCACGGTAACGGTTAATGCTTCGTGCGATGAAGCGTACGGAAGCGCAGATTTTTATGCAATTGACAAAATTGCCGGAATAAACCTGAAAAACTACATTCAGATTCCCATTGGCGGTACGGCAAACCTCGGAATTACGGTGTTTGACAGCGAAGGACGCAATGTCGCGGTTGAAAACACTTCAAAATTTCACATTACTTCTTCCGATTCTTCGGTTGTCTCGGTGAACGGTCAGACCCTTACCGGACATAAAAACGGCAGTGCAATAATCACCGTTTCGAAAGACGGTGCAACAAGTTATGCATCGGTTAACGTGGGAAGCGGCGGAAAAAGTGTTACCAACTCCTTTGACAAACTTGAAGGAAGCTTTGTTTCCTATCCGTCATATGTTGACGGAAGTGTTGAAGTAAGCAGTGAAAGATCGGTTTCAAACGGTGCATCAATTCAGCTTTGTTATGATTTTTCAACGGATAATGCCGAATCAAAAGCGGCATATTATGCCCTTTCTCCCAAAATTAAGCTTGACAATTCTTGCAACGATATCTCTGTTAAAGTGTTTTCCCCGGGTGCGTTCAACCATTCTGTAAGAGCTCAGTTTACCGACGGGAACGGTGATGTGTTCAGGGTTAAGATGTGCGAAAACCTCTCCGGCGGAGAGTGGACAAGCATTGTTGCATCAATCCCCGCAAAAGCGGCGCGCCCCATAACCCTTGACCGAATATACGCACTCTACACAGACGGCGAAGCCAAAGACAGCGGATGTATTTATCTTGATGATTTGTCCTACACTGTTGCCTCGGGCGATTCGAAAAAATTTATTGCAGCACCTCTGAATGTTTATGAAACAGCAAATTTCCCGTCTTCATCTCCCACATTCAGAATAGGTTCACGCTCATTTGCTCAAAAAACACTTCTCACAACACTTGTCGACACAAAAATGGCACAAGCCGTAAACGGTGCATCCACTTCAATGCTTCTTGGAAACACCTCACCCTTCAGCAAAAAAGAAGACAGCCACGCAATTTACATTACCCTTGACACTTCAAAGGGCGGCATAAAAGCCACAAATTCATCACAGTGGAATTCTCTTGCAAATGCAATTGCCTATACAAAGAAAGAAAATGTGTTCATCATCTCGGACTATTCTCTCTTCGGAAACGATGCATTTGAAAACTCGGTGATTATGGATTATCTGGCATCACTCTACAAAAACATTTATGTAATTACCGGCGGTGACCGCAACACCTATACAAACATTGGCGGCGTGAGCTATTTCACACTGGCAAACACCGAAAAAGAAGAACTCTCGGCAGACAGAGTGAACAACTATTCATATTTGGAATTTTCACTTTCGGGAAAACCTACTTTCAGATGGGTTAAGCTTTTTAAATAAACCATTCATACAAAAAAACAGAGCCGCATCGGCTCTGTTTTTTATTAATATTGTTTATTATTCGTCATCGTCACAACCGTTGCAACCTTCACAGTCGCCGTCGCAGTCAAAATCTACATCAAATTCTTCGCCGCATTCGGGACATGTAACGGGCTTGTCTGTATCGAAGAAATCTTCGTCAAGACAAACTTCGCAACCGCACTTTGGACATTCGATTTCATAATATTCGAAATCGTCAAAATCGTCATCGTCTTCATAATCTTCTTCATCGGAAAGCTCTTCTTCGATAACAGCCAGATCATCATCAATGAGATCTACCTGCTGAGCAAGTTCTTCCTGATAGTCAGCCATATCATCGATGGAAACATTGATTTCGTCCAAAACATTGATGATTCCTTCGAATACTCTGCCGTACTCGGACTCGGGATCAATATTCATGCCGTCAATGAGGCCTTTAAGATATGAAAGCTGGTTTGAAATATTTTCCATGTAAACTATCCTTTCGTAGTGCAAAGCACTGCAATAAATTAAACTCTTTCCATGTATTCGCCGGTTCTTGTGTCAACTCTGATCATATCGCCGATGTCAACAAAGAGGGGAACCATAATCTGAGCACCTGTTTCAAGAGTAGCGGGTTTTGTAGCACCTGTTGATGTGTCGCCTTTGAAACCGGGTTCTGTTTCGGTAACTTCGAGTTCAACAAATGTGGGGGGTTCAACACCGAACACACTGCCCTTGTAGGAAAGAACTTTAACAACCATGTTCTCTTTTACAAATTTGAGAGAATCACCGAGCTGATCTGCACTGAGGGGCATCTGTTCGTAGGATTCCTGATCCATGAAGTAGAAGAGATCTCCATCGGAGTAGAGATATTCATAATCCTTTCTTTCTATGTGAGCCTTGGGCATTTTTTCTGTGGGTCTGAAAGTTTTTTCAACAACGCCGCCTGTGATAACGTTTTTGAGCTTTGTTCTTACAAAAGCTGCGCCTTTACCGGGTTTAACGTGCTGAAATTCAACAATCTGGAATACGTTTCCTTCGAGTTCGAAAGTTACGCCGTTTCTGAATTCACCTGCTGATATCATAATTAATACCTCCAAAATTTCATATATACCAATATTATAACTTACAACACTCAATATTGCAAGTATTTTTTATTATTTTATACCAAAAATATACAAAATCAGCATATTTTTGTGGATTTTATCCCACTGTGACAAGTTCTTTGGGTGATTTGGTCAATATCTCACAGCCGTTTTCTGTCACAATGACCATATCCTCAATCCTCACACCGCAAAAACCCGGAAGATAGATACCCGGTTCAACGGTCACAACATTGCCGCATTTAAGCGGCTTATTGTTTTTTGGAGAAAGGTTTGGCGCTTCATGAATATCCAACCCCACTCCATGGCCAAGAGAATGACCAAAGGTGCCCGGATAGAGAGCGTCTATGATGTTTCTTGCCGCCCTGTCCGCATCACAGCCCAAAACGCCTTCTCTGACTGCCGAAAGACCTGCAAGCTGTGCTTCGAGAACCGTGTCGTACACTTTTTTCGCTTCGGAGGATATATCCCCCACTGCAACGGTTCGGGTCATGTCACTGCAATAGCCGTCTACCACACAGCCAAAATCCATTACAACAAGATCGCCGGTTTTGAGTTTTCTGTCCGTTGGAATTGCATGAGGCAAACTACCCCGTTCACCGGCTGCCGCAATGGTTGAAAACGAACTGCCTTCCGCACCGTTTTTCTTCATAAAACAGTCAATTTCGGCGGCAACATCTTTTTCGGTCATGCCCGGTTTCATGTATGAACAAATGTGTGAAAAAGCATCATCGGCGATTTTAACCGCTTTTTTAACAGTTTCTTTTTCGGTTTCATCTTTAATCTGCCTTGGAAGAAGTGCCATATCCCCCACAGGCTCAAGATTTTTAATTTCTTTGGAAAGCTGTGCATAACCTGCGTATGAAATGTTTTTATCTTCAAAACCAACTTTGGAGTTTTGACAAACAAAATCCGAGACCTTGTGTTTTGATATGTCAGCCACTTCAAACCCAATGCACGCACTTTGTGCATACTCCGTATATCTTGAATCGGTAACAACAACCAAATCTGAAGCGCTTATGACAACATAGCCTTCTCCCGAATAAAAACCGCTGTAATAGTGCATGTTTTTAGTGTCTGTAATAATGAGAGAATCTATACCTTTATTTGCCATAAGCTCAAGAAGCTTATTTACTCTTGGATTCACGTTTTTCATTCCTCTTTTTTATTTTCTTTTTGCACAAATGCTCTATGGGGCACTCATCACATGCCGGTTTTGCCGCCTTGCAAACCGCCCTGCCGTGGAACACAAACTGATGGCAAAGCTTTGTCTGAAATTCTTCGGGAACAATCTTTTTTAGAGCGAACTCAATTTTAACGGGATCGCTCTCATCCACAAGACCAATCCGGTTTGAAAGCCTGATGGCATGAGTGTCGATAACAAGCCCCGGTTTTCCGTAGACATCCCCCAAAATGAGGTTTGCCGTTTTTCTGCCCACGCCCGCAAGAGAAAGAAGGTCTTCCATGGTATCGGGAACTTTGCCGCCAAAAAATTCGCATATGCGCTTTGACGATGCTATGATGTTTTTTCCTTTGCTGCGGTAGAATCCGCAGGACCTTATGAGTTCACAAAGTTCATCCTCATCGGCATCTGCAAACTCATATACCGACTTGTACTTTGCAAAAAGTGCAGGTGTAACAAGATTCACTCTTGCATCGGTACACTGGGCAGAAAGCTGAACCGCCACAAGAAGCTCGTGGGGTGTTGAAAAGTCAAGAGAGCATTTTGCATCGGCATAAACATCGGAAAAAATCTTTTCTATTTCGATAACAGTTTGTCTTTTGTTCATTTTTAGCCATCCTTATATCAAAGCTGTGACAGTCTTTTTTCGCTGTTTTTCAAAGCACAGATGAAGTTGAGAGCCGAAGCAAGACCGCAATTGCAGGATGTTTCTTTTTCGCCGTTGCCGTATTGGGTGCAAATTCTTTCAACATCATCTTGAGACAAAATTCTTCCGTTTTCATCAACAGCAATAAAACTGTGTCCGGCACCGTCAAAGGTGATTCCGGCACTGCATTTGTGAGCAGGAACATATTGGGAAATGATTTCCGGATGATTAATGCCGCAATTATCGTTGATGTTTTTGCCGTTGGGGATGTTGTGAAGCATATCCACATCGGCACCAAGCTCTTTAAACACAATTTTACAGCTTTCAAATCCCGCTCCGTATGCCACGTCTATGGCAAGCTTTAAGCCGGAGAGATCGGCATATGCGGTGGATTTGATGTGATCCACATAGTCACGAAGTGCTGTATGACTGCGGGTTATGCGTCCCATGTCACAGTTTTTGGGTAGCTTTGTGTTGTAATCCGAGGGAATTTTGTCGAAATCTTCTTTTGAGATTTCATCACCGTTACTGTTAAAAAATGTAAGCCCGTTATAGTCGCTGCTTCGTGTGGATGCAGAAATTGCCACACCACCCGAAACCTTGTATTTTTTTATGAGATATGAAAGAGCCGGAGTCGGAATTATGCCAAGACTTACAGCATTTACACCTTTTGAGCAAAATGCCGCCGAGAGCGCCGCCTCAATCATATCACTGGAAGCACGGGTATCTTTCCCTATGAGAATTTTACACGGAAGAGTTGCCGTCTGAGTAAGATGCAAAGCATATTTTTCAGCAATGTGAAAAACGCATTTTGCACTAAGCTCCACATTTGCCAAAGCGTTTATTATTTCGTTGTTAGTATTTTTATTCATCAGTTAATTCCTCACCAATCGAATTCTGCATCATCACAGAATTATCCAGAGCCGAACTTGCCTCGTCCGAAAGAATTGTCGCTCTAATCGCAACTTCGGGGACCGATACATAGCGGACATTTCGTTCAAGCGAAGCCGCCTTGTATTTATCGGGCAAAAGTGTGTCATAATATATTTCGGAAACGTCAACGGGTTCAGTATATACAACATGGTTATTTGTATATTTCTCGAGGGCTTTTTTTGTACCCTCAAGAGTTACCTTGATTTCAACTCCGCCGGTCACGTTGACCTTTTTTGTGCTGTCTTCCACAGACAGGAATACATTTTTCCCGTTGTTGTTTGTTTTTTTGTTATCTTTATAATAGGGGCGCAACACAAGTGTTACTTCCTTTTTGGTGTAAAGGTTAAATTTTACTTTCTCACTTTTTTTGGTTGTGCTGGTAAAGCTTGAGTTTTCAAGCACTTTTCCGTCTTTGTCGAGATAGATAATTTCCAGCTCTTTTTCGCTGTCATCGGGCGACAAATCCGAGTAATTGAGACTGATATATGCGGAGCCCACATTGTTGATATTATCTTCGGTGCCGGTTATGGCAATGGTGTCATTGTATGATACATTATTCAACGTGTAACCTTCGGGAAGCTCTCCCGTTGATTTTAATTTGAGAGTAAGATTTCGTGTTTTGATGTTTTCGACATCAAACGAAATGGCACTAACACTTCCGTCAACCAGCTTGACACCTGATTTGCGAATATCCACAACAGGCTTTAAGGAATGTTTCCCTGCCTTGTCCACCGTGTACATATCCAAGGTGCATGAAATGTCAGACTTTTTGATGGATGACACAATGTTACGTTTGCCTTCCACTTCTATATCAATTGTATACTGTTTTGTAAGAATTGTCTTGTTTTCTCCGTCAATTATCATGTCACCCGAATCAAATGCCGACGGAACATTGACTGCTTCAAGCGGAATATTCTTTATTGTCATTTTGTATGTCGGATTTACTTCGTAGGCAACATATATCCACAATAAAACAGCACATGTGACAGATAAAATGATAAGAAAAGTGTTTGATCTTAAAAACTTTCTCACTTTTTCTTCACCCCCCAGGGGAATTTTCTTTCTTTTTTGGCTTTTTCAACAGGCTTGTCACTTTCGAGAATTTCGTTGATTTCACGTTTTAGCATGGCAGGGGTGAAATCACGTTTCATGTCTCCGTTTATTGCCATTGAAATTGTGCCGGTTTCTTCAGAAACAACAATAGCTATGCAGTCTGCAACTTCGGAAACACCAATTGCCGCACGGTGTCTTGTTCCGAGTTCCTTTGAAAAACTGTTGTTTTGTGTAAGGGGCAAAAAGCAAGCCGCAGCCTTTATGCGGTTGTCACCAATTACCACTGCACCGTCGTGAAGAGGAGTGTTCGGAACAAAAAGATTCACCAAAAGTGCATGAGAAATGCTGGAATTGAGCTGAGTTCCGGTGGCGATTATGTCGCCGAGTTTAGTGTTTCTTTCAATGAGAATGAGAGCTCCGGTTTTTGTTGAAGCAAGCTTTGAAACCGCTGTGCAAATTTCGCCTATGTCATTTTCAACAACATCGTCATCACCGATTTTGATTATTTTTTTGATTGATGCCGTACCCACCTTTTCGAGAGCACGCCTGAGTTCGGGCTGAAATACAATGAGTATGGCAATAAGACCAATCTGCAATGTGTTTTCAAGAATAAAGTTTACCGTGTTAAGCTTCAGCACTCCCGAAATATACATAAATGCCACGAGCACCATAATACCCTTGATGAGTTGAGAAGCACGGGTTTCACGAATAAGTTTGATGCCTTTGTAGATTACAAAAGCAACAATTGCAACATCAATTATGTCTCCGATGCCTATGGTTTTGATGTTGTTAAAAAGAGACACAAAAAAATTACCCATCTATATCACCCCTGTTTACAAATTTTTCTTTGGATTTTGATCTTTTTATTTCATACAGCATTACCGTGAGAGCCGTGGCAACATTTAAAGACTCGGCTCTGCCAAACATCGGGATTCTGATTTTGTGAGTGCAATGCTTTTCCACCTGCGCTCCGATGCCGTTTGCCTCGTTGCCCATTACAAGAAGCACCTTGCCTTCATATTTTTCGTCACAGCATAGCTTGTCTCCCAGCGGAAACGTGCCGTAAATCTCAAACCCGGAGTCTTTTAAAAAAGCAAAAGTTTCGTCCGGTGCGGAGTCTGTGAATATGGGGATATTCAGCATGCTTGCCATTGACGAACGCACAACCTTGGGATTGAAAATGTCCACGCAACCCTTGGAAATGATTATTCCGTCAGCACCGAGGGCATCACATGAGCGAATGATTGTCCCCATGTTGCCGGGGTCTGTAACCGAGTCAAGATAGACCAGTGTTTCAAAATTTCCCGGCTTTATGTCCGAGGCGGGAAATAACTCATATCCAATAACTGCCGCAATGCCCTGAGAATTGACAGTCAGCGAAAGGGTATCGAAAAGCTTTTCGGAAAACTCATATATTTTTGTTTTTCCCGTGTCAAAATCAATTTCGGTACCGCGGCGCAAAACAAGAAACTCAACCCGGGCATCATTTGCCAGTGCATCACAAACAAGACGCTTGCCTTCAGCAAGATATTGACTGTTTTTTGTTCGGCCACTCTTACTTTGAAGCTTTTTTACATGTTTATATATTGAATTGGAAGTGCTTTCTATAAGAATTCTCATATATGTACCCCTCCGGAAAGAATACGAAGTGCCGGTGGTTAGCCGTCGGAGGACTATCCGAACTCGCCTTAAAGCCATGAAAACAGACTTTTTCTTCGTTGTCGCTTATCGCCATACATCGTATTAGCGAAAGCTTTCGCCTTGAAAAATTTCCGTTTTCAAGACTTTAAGGTTTGTAGAATTTCAGAATCCGCAAATTTTTGATAGAATGAAATAAAAACGCAGGGAATATGGTAATATTTTCGAGGCTTTTAGTGAAATTATATCAAAAATTTACAATTCTGAAACGGGTTCGGATAATCTTCCGACGGCTAAGGCTAATATCAACTCAATATATATTATACTACAAACATATCCGTTACACAAGTATATTTTTTTACTTTGACGTATTTTTTTGCGTCAAAAATGTATACTAAAAACAAAAAAAGGAGTGTTTTCGAGTGTTGGGATATCTTTTTTCGATTATTGCAGGAGCCGCCATGAGTTTTCAGGGAGTTATGAACACAAGACTTGGTGAAAAGGTTGGGATTTTTGCGTCAAACGCCTATGTTCAGGGTACAGCTTTTGCCCTGTCACTTTTAGCCCTGCTTTTTGCCAAAGACACCAACTTCAACGGTTTTGCACAAACAAACAAAATCTATCTTTTTGGCGGTGTGCTGGGGCTTGTTATCACAGTCACGGTGATGCTTTCCATAAAAAACTTAAGCCCGGTGGTTGCAATTTCCGTAATTTTGGTATCGCAACTCATATGTGCGGCTCTGATTGATGCATTTGGAATTTTAAACAGCGAAAAAGTGGCTTTTTCGTGGAACAAATATATCGGTGCAGCTCTTATGATTTGCGGAGTAATTCTTTTGAAATGGACACCTCACGGTGCGTAAAAAATTCTGCACACGATTATGCTCACCGCCATGCTGAACAAATCGGCAATAAGAGCGCATTTTAGGGTGTGTCTTATGTTTTTTGTGCCCGACGCGGCAAAATAGACCGCGGTTGTGTAAAAGGTTGTTTCGGTGGAACCCATCATAACAGACACTGCCATCCCCTCAAAGGAATCGGGACCGAATTTTGAAAAAATATCCGATGCCATGGCAAGAGAGCCGCTCCCCGAAACCGGTCTTAAAAGTGCAAATGGAACAAGCTCCGAAGGAAAGCCGATGGCATTTGTGAGCGGTGATATGAGACGAGTTATAAGGTCCACAAGCCCTGATGCCCTGAATACTCCAACTGCCAGAAACAAAGCAAACAAAGCAGGGAAAATTGATGCAACCGATGAAAAACCCTCTTTGACACCTGAAATAAAGCTTGAATATACATCTGTTTTTTTTGCAAACCCAAAGCAAAGAATGCCGAGAATTGCCAAAGGCATTATGTATGTTCCGATTTTATCCATGAATATCCCTGCCTTCACAAAGTTTTGTGATTAAAACCGCAAATATGACGGTGATAAGAGATGTTATCCATATGGGGACTGTTATACTTGCCGCCGAGACACTGTCATGTGCGGAACGCATGGCAATGAGGGTTGAAGGCACAATTTGCAAAGAGGCGCAATTTATGACAGCAAGCATGCACATGTTGTTTGTTGCCGTATTGTTTATGCTTTTTTCGGAAAGCTTTTTCATTGCACTCATACCAAGCGGTGTGGCGGCATTTGAAAGTCCCAGCATGTTGGCTGAAAGATTTGTACAAATTAGTTTCAGCTCTTCACTCCCCTTTTTGACCCCTTTGAAAATACGGGTTATAACAGGTGACATGAATTTTGCAAGTTTTTCGGTCAGACCACCGGTTTTTGCCACATTCATGAATCCCGACCACATAATCATGTAGGCTCCGATTTCGAGAATGAACGTTACACAGGAAGACGCACTGTCAAATAAAGCATCTCCCAAAGCGGCAACCGAGCCCGTCGTGCAGGCATAAACAAAAGAGCCCACCATGATTGCAATCCATACAATACCGAGCATAAAATCAACTCCAATAAAAAATTCTTCCCTAAAATTATATTTCGGGAAGAATTTTTAATTCGTATTAATTTTCGCCGACAATTGAGGATGCGTTTGCCATTATTTGCATAAGCACCTGCTCGCCGTATTTTTTTGCGATATACTCACACGCCTCATTCATGCATGGTTTTCGGCTTGTCATGTTGTGACAGTCCGACCCAAGAAGATGAACACAGCCGGATTTCATGAGTTTTTTTACAAATTTTCTCTTTTGTCTGTCTAAAATAAAATCCGTATTGCACTGAACCAAAACGTCAAGCGGCAAAAGATTTTCGGTTATATCCTTAGGCGACACAAAATCAATATAGCGCTCAACATGAGCCATAATGGGAGTATAGCCCTTTGATGCAACGGAATAAATTTCGTTATACATCCACGGTGTCCAGTGGTCATAGGGCATTTCAATTAAGATTTTACGTGAATTGCCTATGCAAAGCCCGGAAAGCTCTTGTTCCTGCCAAAGACCCGGATAGAGCCTTACCTCTGCACCACATATTATTTCGGGCAAAAAAAGGTCATGTTCTTTTATGTATCGTTCAAGATGATAAATTGATTCGTCACGTCTTTTAAGAAAACTTGAAAGTGTTTCATTAAAATTGTAATAATGAGATGTTGAAACTACCTTGTCAACACCTTGAGACAGCATATGCGAGAGCATTTGAACCGAGGTTGAAATCGAATCTGAACCGTCATCTGTTTTGGGAAGTATATGCGTGTGAAAATCTGTAATTTCAAATTTATCTTTCCACATATTCCATACCCCACGGTTTAATTATTGGGTTTTTCGGTTTCTTTTGGTTCTTGCTTTTTGGTTGCTGCATGAGCAGAGGCATATTTTCTGCTGTCGGAATTTTCGGCATAGTAGCCGTATCTGCCATATCTGTAACGACTTCTTGAAAGACGTCTGGTTCTTCCTGACTTGTAACTGCCGTAGATATATCTGTCATCGGCATCGTTGAGGATGAAACCGATAATTCTTGCATCGGCAAATTTAAGAGAGTTTATGGCTCTGTCCACGAGTTTAAACATGGTATATTTTTGTCTGGTGACAATAATTACACCTGTAGCATATTTTGACAAAAGCACTGCCTCGGTAACAATTGTTACGGGCGGAGTGTCAATGAAAATGTAGTCATAACGTTTGTCAAATTCTTCAAAAAGTTCCTGCATTGCCTTTGACGAAATAAGTTCAACAGGGTTTGGAGGAAGCGCACCTGATGTAAGGCAGTCAAAATTGAAATCCGGATTTCTGATAATACAGTCATCAAGTGCATCAAAGCCTGCAAGCACATTGGACAAGCCCTTCTCGTTTGGAATTTTGAGATATTTGTGAACACGGGGAGCACGGAGGTCAGCATCCATAAGAAGAACTTTAGCACCGGTTTCGGCAAAGGTTTTTGCTATGTTTATGCAGGTGGTTGATTTTCCTTCACCGGATGTGGCAGAGGAAATAATGATTTTTTTGCACCCTTTTTCACTGTTGAGCGAGAACATGATGTTTGTTCTGGTGGCTTTGTATGCTTCGATAACATCAAAGGGAGTAGACTCATTTATTATACGGTTGATACTGTTTTGTTTTTCAATGACATTTGAAGTATCGGAGCTTAAATTTACTCTTTTTTTATTCTTATTCATTTGGCATCTCCTTATTCAGCATCAAGGTTGGGAATAATACCGAGAATTGCAATGTCGTATTTTTTCTTGAGGTCTTCATCATCTTTAATACGGTTGTCCAGAAGCTCTCTGATGAAGATTACGGCAATTCCGAGTACAATACCGAGGAACAATCCTACAATGGTGTTTGTACGTGTGTCGGGGTATGAAATTGTACGCGGAAGGCTTGCGTTGTCAATTACACTTACTGCACAATCTCCGCGGATAACCTCTTTAACCTCATTTGGTGCTTTTTCGAGAATCATTTTAAGCACTGCCTGAGCCTTTTCGGGAGAAGTGTCAGAATATTTTATGGACAATACTTCGGTTTCGTTGGCAGATCCCATTTTCAGACCACCCTTTATGCCGGAACCGCTGACAGCCCATTTCCCTTCGTGCTGTTTGTTAAATTCGGCGGCAACCTGATTCAGGAAATCGTCTCCGCTTAAGATTTCAACATATGTATTAACAAGCATTTTACGAGTGTTGATGTCGGCGGCGTTTATGGTCTGAACCGTACCTGCCGAGTTGTTTGAAACATACACCTTTGATGATGAAGTGTAGAGCGGAGTCATGAGAAATTCACTGATTGAAAACGCACCGAGAGCAACAACAACAGCAAAAATCAAAACCACCCACCACAGTTTAAGAATCATCTCAAAGACTTTTACAAGGCTAATTTCATCTTTCAAAAGAATCACTCCTATATTTTAATTTATAGAATTACACAAACTGCAACATTTTATATTATATCAAATGTTCTAAAAAAAATCAATACTATTTTGAGGTTTATTTTTGATAAAATTCAAATTGGAGTTTGTCGCTCCGGCACGAAAACGCCGGTTGTTTTTGAGAAAGGGTTCTCAAGCACTTCTTTTGAGAAAAAGTTCTCAAACTTTTCTTTCGTGGGGCTTCTATAGTCAGCCCCACACCCCGACCACCGCTGAT
>JAFQHQ010000161.1 GCA_017397885.1 Clostridia bacterium
TGCCAAAACAGAAACGGATACCGCAAGGTGTCCGTTTTTGTTTTTCGTATGATATAGGAATCGAAGCGGCGCGGGAGTGAATGAACATCCGGGGGATGTTCAGAGGCGCGCCTGACCGAACACCTTGCAGGATTATTAAGAGGGGGTTTGAATACAAAGTTGCCTCCTTTTAATTGTTTATTTGCATTTTCTGAAAGAACAGTGTATAATTGTATACATTAAGATATCAGATCCGGAGAGTGAAGATGAGCATACTGACAAAAGCAAGTTGGAAATCCAGAAGTCGGGGATATGACTATTATATCAAGAATAAAGTTTTATCATGCAAAGAAATCAGCAATATTGAATACGAAGGCACGGTGCAGGGTTCTGCGGAAGAGCCGTATAAAGTTCGTATCAACCTTGAAAAAACGATGTCTTCAAGCTGCAATTGTCCGTTTGCAAACGGAAGAAAAATCTGCAAACATATGGTAGCGGTTTTCTTTTGCGTATTCCCCGATGAAGCACAAAAATACGAATCAGAATACAAGGAATACAAATCCGCATCAAAAAGATACTATTATGATGACTGCTTTGATGGGGATTATTTTTGTGACGATGAACCCGATGATGACTATATTGACGAAGAAGAATTCAGTGATGAATTTGAAGATATGCTCCGCAAGTGCATAAATAAACTGTCAAAAACACAATTACAAAATGCATTGTTCGATCTTTTATATGACGGAACCGAAGAGCAGTTGGATATGTTTTTATATCACTATGTCGAGTAAAATTTGTTTTTTCGTTTCAGAAAATATATATCACGGAGGTATTATTATGGCAGTACAGGTTTACACATTCAAAGTCACATACGAAGGATGCGACAATAAAATTCATCGCACATTTGAGGTATCATCCAATTATGACCTTGCAAGACTCGGCTATATGATTCTTGCAAGCTTTGACACAATGGCGTATCACCTGTTCTCCATTGATCACAAAGGCGTTGAATATCAAACCGCAATTGAGAATTACGGTGAATATCCGTTATTGCAGGATGCGAAGCTTGCAAAAATGGAACTGCAGATCGGTGAGCATCTGCACATGATATATGATTTCGGAACAGAGCAGCACTTTGATATTGAATTACTTTGCATATCGGATATGCCGAAAGGCTCCGGCAGAGCATACCCGAAGGTTATTACTGGCGAAGGCAGAGGCATTCTTGATGATATGGCTGCTTATGAGCTTATGGAAATTATTGAAGCCACTGACAAAAACGGAAAATCCGATTATATCATAACTACAGAGTATGGTAATGAAATGATTTGGGATTACCGCGATTACAGCATGGAGTATGACAACTGTCTGCTCAAAACATTGATTGACGAAATCAAAAACGGCTATGAATGCGGAGAATAAATACATGCAAATAACAACACCTCACACCGGTCGAATGGATATTGGTATGAGGTGTGATTTTTATATTGTGATGGTGTGTGTTCCTGCAGGCAGTTTTTGGGTAGTGCCGTCCGGCAAGGTGACATCGGCGGTGCAGTTTGCAGGAATGGTGATTGCAAAAACAAAGCTGTCGTTTTCTTTTCTCCATCCGCTTTTTATGGTGCCGAAAATGCTGTTGTAGGTGGCTTCGGCAAAGGTGAAACTGCCGCCGGGGTGCGGAGTAATGGTGAAATGATTTTCACCGCTGACATTGATTCCGCACATGGACGAGAACAGCCATTCGCAGACAGCACCCTTTGAATAGTGATTCAGCGATGCGATGCCGCCCTGTGCTTCGGTACCCTCCCACGATTCCCAGATGGTGGTAGCACCCATTTTGGTCATATAAAGCCAGCCGGGCATCTGCTCATTTTCAAGCAGTTTATAGGCAGATTCAAGATCAAATTGTTCAAGCACACCGAGAATCAGCGGTGTGGAAAGGAAGCCCGTTCCGAGCCTGTAACCGTAGTTTTCAAGGGCTTGCAGAAGTCTGTATTTTGCATACTCGGTCTGCGTTTCGTTCAGCAATCCGAACGCCAACGGACGGACAAGACAAGCCTGTCGGTCGGTATCAAGCGAAAAGTCTTCGGTTTCAACCAAAGCCTGATATGCCTTTTTGCAATGCTCGCTGACGGCGGCATATTTTGCGGCA
>JAFQHQ010000162.1 GCA_017397885.1 Clostridia bacterium
AATATAATCATCGGCATCTTTTAAACTTGCCGGAATCTCTATACTCGTCAGGCTATAGCAATGAGCGAACGCAAGATCTCCTAAAGTTGCCAATGAATCTGAAAGTTTTACTGACGATAAATTACTGCAATTATAAAATGCCTCTTGATTAATAGTCAAAACTGTGTCGGGTATGGTAACAGAAGTTATATTCTCCCCCTCAAACGCACTCTTACCAATTGCCACAACTGTATGTCCATCAATGGTTTCGGGAATTTTCACCACCGTTGCATTACCCTTGTAGCCCGTGATGGTCGCTTCATTGTCTGCATTCAGGCTGTAAGTGAAAAGCTGTACAGGCTCCCCTGCCTTATTCAGACCATAGGAGTTGTCACCGTCGCTCCAGCCACCGGAATAAGCCGAGTCATATTTTGTATAGTAGCCCCCACGTGAACCTCCGCCACCTGCTCCGGGAACACCGGTTCCGGAAGAACCTGAATCACCTCTTGTACACTTTACAACAGGCTTTTCTTCTTCATAATGTTTAACAATTTTAGCAGGACTTGTTTTGGAGTCCCATATTTTTTCTTCCGCTTTTGCTTCAAAACTGAACGGACCGGCTTTTAGTTTAAAAGTTGCACCATAATTTGCATAAACATATGCTGCAAATTCAACGCAATTCTTTGGTGTTCCGCTTTCATAAATCTTCACTTCTACAGAAGCTTTTCCACCGGCTTCTGCATAAATATAAGCATTGACAACAGGTAGTTTTGTGACACCTAATTTAACAATAACACCTGCACTGCCGCTTATCTTTGCTTCAAGAGAAAAAGAACCGCTGCTGAAGTTTTTGATAGTTCTGAAGTTATCTTCAGGACTGTATGAAGCGCCCACCTTGTAGTCGCCTTTTATAACAGCAGAAACCTCACCTGATAAACCAAATTTAAGACAAACATCCAGGCCACCGATAACAGGTATACCAACATTAAAAATCGGCACTTCTGATTCTATCGGTCCGCTTTCAATAAGATCAGCTTTAAATGACACATTGGTTTCAATATCACTCTCAAAAGTGATCTGTGCAGTTCTCTTTAAAATATTATAAGAATATTTGATAGTCGGATTCTTTAATTTTACCGAGTAATTAACTGAGTATCCGACCGGACCTATTTTCAAACTTCCCTTAGCTGAAATATCTGCCAAAGTCTTTTTGTTACTTGCCCTTTTCAGTGAATAAGGACTTGCTGTTTCTTCATAGTTAACATCAACATCCACACCTTCAGCAGGTGTGATAATAATATCTTCAAGGTCTGCTTCGCCCTGTGCATCTGCTTTAAGAAGATATTCACCGGCAGCATCTTCAATATAAGTTGCGGTAACTACCGTTGTGTTTTCATTTACAGAAACTGAATCTGCTTTATAAATCAAAGGTATACCACTCTTGAAAACGGCGAAAATGCTATCTGTTTCAATTTCAGTATCTGTATCATAAATTGTTATGATGTTTTCGTCTATTTCAACTTCAGTTCCTTCCTCAATTTCAATTACATCAGAAGAAAAAGTAAATTTGCTATCATAATTGACATCAATTTCAGACTTGCCAAGTACATCCATCGCATCATCGAGCATAGTCTTGACTTCTTTGTCTGTTATTGTATTTTCGGGGCAGAATGCACCGTCTACAAGTTCTACCCACTCACGATTTACTGCGACCTGTGCATCTGCCGGATATTCACATTCAGCTGCATCTGAAAAAGTATATGTATCATCCTCAAGCTGATAACCGAGACAGAAATTGAGAGTATGAGAAGCAAATGAACGTGTAACCAAACCATCAGGCTCAACATCACCACCTGCTTCAACATCAACAACACCGAAATTTACATTGAGCAAAACATCATAATAATACTCATGTGTATCTTCAAGATCTGAGAAATAGTTATCAGGATAAATCTCATCTTCAACTGTCATTTCAAAAACGACAGCAAGATTATGTAACCACTCAGCTCTTGTTATTGCATCATCCGTGTCGGTAATCAGATTTGTTGCAGCATCTGCAAACAACGCATTCCAGTTCAAATCACCAAGCCAATCGAGCGGCAGACTTGTAAGAACGAGAACAACAATAAGTCCTGTACACAGCAGTTTTTTCATTGCTTTCTTCATTTTTCATACCTCCAAACAAAAAAGTGCACAACCGAAGCTGTGCACCGAAAAACGCATAGCCTCGCTTGCTGCGACACAATCTTCTGACGAACACAATGGATGCCAAAAATGAGGATGCGTTTTTACCAAAAGTAAAAACACGTCCACTGTGTTCAGATTATTCGATTGCGTCGCAAGTTCAATATAACACAATATTTCAACAACTTCAAGCAATTTATAAAATATTCTTTTGTTTCTCTATTGGATATGTTATAATATTGAAAATGCACTTTCAATATCGGAGGAGCGGCTATGAATTACGGAAAAGCTGTCATTGGTGTGCGATTGTTGCTGTTGAGAGATTATCTGCAGGCGAATGCCGGCAAAAACCGCATTGTTTCTCGCAGAGAACTGACAGAGTATTTACAGACGCAAGGATATGAAGTGGAGAAAAAGACACTCTACAAAGATTTTGCACTTCTGGACAGCGTATTCGGGATGCAGATTGAATACGATCCGCACAAAAAAGGTTATCGATTGTTGAATCCGCCGTTTGAACCATATGAATTGCGGTTAATGGTAGACGGCATTCAGTCATCAAAATTTATTACCAAAGAAAAAGCCAGAGAGATCACAGCAAAGATCAGAACACTGGCGGGTAAAGATGTGATTGAAAGTCTTGATCGACAGGCTTATGTTGCAGACCGTGTCCGCAGTATGAATGACAGTGTGGTAAAAGATGCAGACCGCATACACACGGCAATCAAAAATGATAATCAAATCGGCTTCCGATATTTTCACTATCGCCCAAGTTCAGCAGGTTCCAAGAAGTATTCCAAGAGTGGCGAACAATTTGTTGTCAGTCCCTATGCACTTTTATGGAACAACGGCAATTATTATTTGTATGCCTATGATGCTGAGGGAAAAAAGTTCCGTTATTTCCGAGTTGACCGTATGGAGCATATTTCACATCCATTACCTATTCCAAGAGAAGGAAAAGAGAATTTCAAAGAAAAGGATATCACAGCACAAAAAGTAAAAGTGTTTGATATGTATAGCGGCAAAGAGTATGTTGTAAAAATCCGTTTTCGTAATGAACTTGCAGATGCCGTAATTGACCAATTCGGCAAAGATGTTATGATGATCCCCTCAGACGATGAACATTTTACAATCAATGTTGCAGTGCAGATCAGTCCACCATTCTTTGCGTGGATTGCTACTTTTGGAAGACGTGTAAAAATACTTTCCCCTGAACCGGTTGTTGAAAAGATGCGTGATTTTCTTACAAGAAGTTTAGATATGTATAATGATGATGGAGAGAAGTGAAATCTTCTCTCCATTTGCTTAAAGATGATAAAAGATGATAGAATATGATTTATCTTTTTAACTTGCTTTTCTGTTGTGTCAATTGTGCCAACGGTGAAAAATTGTCATAGTTCCTTGCAATGTCTGCATCATAGATAGCACAGTAATGCTTTGTCATTTTCAGTGTTGAATGTCCTAACAGCTTCTGGAGCATAAATGCATCACCGCCGCAGTCAACAAGATATTTTCGGGCAAAGGTATGTCGGAACAGGTGTGTGCTTGTTTTGTCAACTCCACGGGCTTTGTTATACTTCGCAACCGCCAACCGCAGACCGTTTGTGGAGAGCAGCTCTCCGTATTGATCACAAAACAGATAGTCATCCGGCTTGCCTTTTCGGATTCCCATATATTCACGCAGAACAGATACCATGTGCGAACATAACGGAATTGATTGAATTTTTCCGTTTTTGTTGTGTCGAAACACAACCTGCTGTGCATCGAGATCAACATCCCGGTTCTGAATATTGCGCAGAGAAGATGCACGACATCCGCTATTCAATAAAAAGTTGATAATCACCCAATTGCGGAACTCACAAAATGTTGCTTTCTTGCCCGGTCTTTTAAGAAGCCTGAGCAGCTCGTCATCTGAATAATAATCCTTGACGGTCTCTTTATCTTTGATTGGTGGCATGGGCGGAACGTCAATTCCTTCTCGTTTGCACCAACCTAAAAATGTCCGCAACACACGGCAATAAGAAGAAATTGAATTATGAGCAAGTCCCGATTTTCGCATAGAAACAATCATTGCTTCAATTTTGCTTTTGGACAGTTCTTCCATAGGTTCATGAATGTTCAGATGTTTCGAGATACAATGCAAGTGATAACCATAACTTTTCAGTGTGCTGTCTGACAACCCTTGTGCTGATTGCGAGAATACAAAGGCTTCAAATACTTCTGCTATAGTCTTGTTTGCGTGTTCATTTAACATCAATTTTCGTGGCATTTTTCAGACCTCCTGCCTGTTCATTTTGACGCAAAGCAGGCAGGAGGTCTAACTTTTTTATAAAAGGCAGTAAAAACCCCGGAAACCAGCGGTTTTCCGGGGTTCTGGTGGGGACGTGCAGACTCGAACTGCAGACCTCCTGCGTGTGAAGCAGGCGCTCTAACCAACTGAGCTACGCCCCCGTATTCATTTCAACGGCATTTATTATAGCAAACAAGTTAAGCCTTGTCAAGCAAAATAACAATTATTTTTTCGGTGAGAAAAAAACAAAATAAAACAAATTACGGTTTATCGGGCTTTAGCCCGATAAACCGTAAATGCAAAATGCAGGAATGCAAAATGCAAAATTATCGGGTCGCTATCGCTCCGATTATAGAGCATACAGAAATTTGCAATAAAAATGAAAATTGTAATTATTTGAACAATCATCTTTCGTCTTGTTTAAAATCAGATATT
>JAFQHQ010000017.1 GCA_017397885.1 Clostridia bacterium
AAAGGGAGCTGTCACGAAGTGACTGAGGGATTGTTAAATGATAAACTCTCAATCAAGCACAAATACTGCAATTGAGGCAGTTTGTTACAATCCCTCCACCGCTTACGCGGTCCCCCTCCCTTTACACAAAGGAGGCAACGCTCTGGTGTTCATTTCATCTTCAAACAGAACGATAAACTCCAACTTATTGTAATTTAAATTCATATGTCGGTACACCTTTTGCAGGATAGTTGCCTGCAAGAACTTCAACACATCCGTCTACACTTCCCTCGGAGTTACCACCGATGATTACTCTCGGAATATGCGGAAGTTCTTCAAGAACGCATGCATTTCCGAAATGAACAAGAGTGGACACCCGATTGGTGTGTTGCATTGCTCCGATGAGGGAAACAAATCTTCTTGTGAGATGTTCGGGTCCTAAAAATGCAACAAATTCGGTGAAAGTGAAGAAAACAAGTTCATCACAACCGAGAGACTCTTCAAGTATTCTGCAATTTTGCATCTGTGTGGGAAATTCATTTATAAATGCAACTTTTGAATTCGGGAAAAGTTTTTTCAGTTTCTTCTCAAGTTCAAAAGGATGGAACCAGCGACCACTGAATGTGTCAACACACACTCTGCCCTCGGCTTCAATTCCTGTATCATTTCTCACCATAATAACAAAATAGTGTTTGCCGTCACGAGAAATTGATGGAAGAAGTCCGGCATCGGTTTTAGCATAAACTCCGTCTTTGTCTATTGTTGAAAACAAGTCGAGTTCTTCCTTGGTAAGCTCAGCATCTTTTGGAGCAATCATTGTTTTATGCTGAGCATTTAGCACACGTTTTGCTGCCTCATCAAGACGCTGTTCGGAGAAATAGCCCTGTTCATAGGCTGTGCAAAGCTGTTCAAAAAGCTCACTGTTTTTCGGCCCAAAGGGAAGAATTGTATCGTTGCCTGCATGAATGGCAAGTCCTTTGGCTTGGACATCATCATATTTTGCACGAATACCCATCATACAAAGTGCATCGGTGATAGCAATTCCGTCAAAGCCCTGTTCTCTTATGATGTCGATGCTCTTTTTAGAAAGGCTCACAGGATGATCGGGGTCAATATTTTTAAGCTTTATGTGAGTTGTCATAATACCATCTATGAGATTTTCCTTCATAAGCTCCAAGTAAGGATAGAGACCGTAGTCAAGAAGCTCTTCTTTTGTGGCATTGGAATAGGTTTCTGCCATATGCGAATCCATTCCCGAGTCATTTTGTGCACCGGGATAATGTTTGGAAAGGGTAATAACTCCACCGTCATGAAGCCCCCGCGACATTGCTTTGGCAAGTTTTGTAACCTGATATTTGTCCTGACCCATTGAGCCCTGACTCCCTTTTTTCATGTCGAGAACCGGGTTTGTGATAATGTTGTAGCCCATTTTCCTTGCCGTAACACCAACGGTTTTACCAAAGGCATATGCATGAGCCTCGGTTCCTGCGGTACCGATGGCATTGTGTCTGCCAACTTTATATGCACCGATGCCGTTTCCTGCATCTGTTATAATCAATATGGGATAATCGGCAACAGCCTTAACTTTTTCCATAAGTTCTTTGGCACCTGCAAAATCGTGCTGAATCCACACCATGCCGAGAGAATGATTTCTTATGAGGTCAAGAACAAATTCATCTTCTTCGGGAGTTCTGTTGTCGTCATTCATAAAAGCTGTGAATGTCATTCCAAGCTTTTGTCTTGTTGTAAGTTCTTCAAACTTCAATTCTTTCATAATTCTTCACTCCTGTGATGTGGTCATCAAAGACTCGAATCAAAAACAATTCGAATCTTTGATGACCCGCCGAAAAAATTCGGCGGTCAAAAAATTTTATCTGTTATAAATGCAACCCGGAACAACAATTCTTGATGTCCAGTTATCTATAAAAATAACCTTTGCACTTTCGCCATCGGAAATTTGCCGAGGCTCAACGGTAACGGTTTTTTCACCCGTCACAGAGCTTACTGTCACAGTGTCGGAGGAATAAACCCGCTGAACAACGCCGTCACTGTTGGAAATAACCATAACCGCTGTTATGCTTTTTTCGTTTTCAAGACTGCTTACAAGTGTTGCATTAAATCCGACATTTCCATTTTCATCTTCAAAAAAATCTGTATTTTTAACTTCAAAAAGCTTTTGAAGCAAATAGTAATCATAAACCTTTACTCCGTCTGACATGGTTTCAATCATGCAAAGCTTGGCATCACCCACAGAAGAAGCTTCATTGCTGTTTTCGTCAATGAATACCATTCGTGAGCCTTCGGGAATGTTTTCAAGGATTGCACGTTTAAGCGCAGCAGCACTTGCATAAGCAGCGGTGTCGTAGGTGATTGTTTTTGTGTCGGTGTTGATGGAAAATGTTTCGCTATCTGTGTCCAAAACTTCAACTGTTGTACGTTCGGGGTGGTAATAACCCTCATAAATTACAACATCTGCTACAGCAAATGTTCCTGTGATATCCTTGCGTTTAAATTCGGCAACGCCATCAGAGTGGGAACGGTAACAAGGACCCATACGCACAGTGTCCAAAACATCAAAGTCAGTGACTTTTTGACTTCCTCGGGTGGTGAGAAGCTTTCCGTCAAACCATACATTCATCTGATATGTGTTGAGGTCATAGGTCACAGCAACGCGGTGCCATCTGCCAAGCTCTATCTTTTCGCCTTTTTTCGCATATTTGTTGAAGTTCAATAGAGTTGCTATGTTATCGGTAAATTTGCTGTTATCTTCATCCACATACCAGAGATAACCGTTTTCATCAATTTCAAGAGCCTTTGTGTATCTGAAACGCATTTCAAAGCCCACGTTTCCGTCAACATACACATTGGCTTCAAATGTGAGCATCTCGTCGGTCAGGGTTGTTTTGGCATCGGTGGCGTTTCTGTCTTCATCTGCGTCTTTGGTGAGGGTTGAAATCGTGTAGTCAAGTCTGTTGAGACCTGTGACTTCACCATTATCAACAACCACAGCACCACCGGTGCTTCCGCTTGCCTTAAAGCCTATGCCCGACACATCCTGCACTCTTGTAACATTTGTTCCGTAGAGAGCACCTGCCATTGATGCTTTTTCAGGACGAAGCACTGTTCCTCTGTCGGTTACGGGAATGTCTGTAACCTCAGATTCTTTTGTGCATCTTATGTAACCGTCATGAATGTGTTGAGCAGGTTCTGAAGATGACGAAGCATATTCAGAACCGTTTGAATCAACATAGGAAAGTGTGTATCCCCCATTTGATGTGAGAGATGCAAGAACTTCATTTGAATCAAGGCTGTATGCTTCGTCAAAGGGATGAGATGTCACAAGAACACTACTGTCTTTTACAACAACATTTTTTGAAGAAGACGAAAGTGCCACATCCTCAAAGCCTGCGGCACTGCCCGAAATGGGCAGTGCTACAGTGAGCATGAGCATTGATATTATAAATAGTGATAATAATTTCTTGGTCATTTATTCTCCCTCCGTTCAATCAGTTGTTTTTCATTGCAACGATTTCGGTGATGGAGTTCCATCCGCCGATTCCTTGAGCGGTGTTACCGTCACATCCGATTTTTATGTATTTTACATTTTTCCCGCCAATATCGAAAAATTCGTGGTCAAGAGTTGTTCCGCAGGACCATCCGTCAAATACTTCTTCATAGTTAACATCATCGGTTGACACTGCAATCTGAATTTTTGTTGCACGAACATCGCCGGAAGCAAAAGCCATGGCAATTCTGTCAATTACCGACTGATCTTTAAGTTCAAGCTTGATCCACTGTTCAACACCCATTGCAGACCATCTTGTTTTGAGGTCACCGTCAATCACATTATATGCTCCGTTTTGAGGTTCGGGCTCATCACTTACCGACACTGCAACAACCGGAATTGATGTTGAGCCTTCAAACTGTGTGGGTCTTGGAACAATGCGGAAGTTTACATTGTAGACAGTTGTCTGAATACCGTCGGACACAATTATTTTTGCACCCTCTTCAAAAGATGCACCTTTTATAACTTCAACACTCTTTCCTTCTGCTTTGGCAACAATTTCGGGAATTGTTGTATATTCAGAATCTACACACACAAAGTCAATTGTTGTGCTTTCGGTGATTTCAACATTTCTTCCTGCAATTGTCAAAGAGTCAAGTGTTGGCTTTTTAGCAATTTCACCATCGGGAATCTGCCATGTGTCAATGGGAATATTGTAATCCGAAACATGAGAAGGATTCCAGATAGAGCCCGGAGTGAGTTTAACAGTTATTGAAACATCACCGTTTGCCTTGGGCATTTTGATGATGATTCTGCTTGCAGTATCATATCTGTCATTTTCGAATATGGGGCTTGTCTCGAGAGGATAGGAAGCTGTTACGCTCATTTCCGCTTTTGTGTTTGCCACAAATTCAAGATTCATCACCCTACCCTGCTGACGAAGAATTGCACCATTTTCCGTAAGCTCTATACCTGCATCTGTCTGCAAGAACCAGTAAACATCGGAATCTGCATTTGAAAGAGTTATTTCATCACGTACAACAAGGCTCTGACGATCATCAGTAAGCATCATTGCACGTTTTGCACTTTTGGCATTGTTACGCAGTACATCGGACATATCAAGAACTGCAAGGCCGCCCTTTGGTTTGTGTTCATAGCGAAGAACATCAACCTTTGAACGTGTTGCATGATCCGGGCCTTCATCGGGATTGATGATTACGGTGTTATGAGACTCGGCTCTTGCTCTGTAGAGATCCCAGTGAGTACCGAATTCGGAATAGTCACCTGCTCCGGGAAGGTCATAAGGCGACATACCAAGCTCTTTTGCCCATCTTACACCCATTGAGTCGAAGATAAAGCTTCCGCCGTCAAGCTGTGAATGCCAGTTGGTAACGCCGTTGCTTTCGCTTGTGTAACCTGCCTGGATTCCTGCAAAGGTTGTTTCTTCTTTACTCCACTTGTCTCTGAATGATATTACTTCTTCTCCTGCATAATATGCATCAAGGGGAAGCGTGGAAAGAATATCTGAATTATTTTTAGCAGAATCATAGAAGAGAAGTGCAAGAGCATAGTCCTCTGCATCTGCAAACTTTCCGCCTGAGAGCACCATGGGCACTGTGGTGGAGAGTATATCGTCATATTTATTTGACAGCCAGAACATTTCGGGAACATAAATATTTGCCTGCTGACCGTCACCATAGTTAAATATACCAAGTTCCGACTGCATATTGAGTACATACTGTGATGCAGTTGAAAGACCCTCTGTTTTGTCGAGACTGTAGCAAGTGCCTAAAACGCTGTCGAGTGATGAAAGCATTTTTGTGGTGTACTGTGTGGTGTATTCCCAGTAGTGAGGACCTTCATACCATGCACCGGCAGGAGCATAGCGGTAAATCATCCAGTCGAGACCTCTCACAGCACCCGATACCACATAGCTTCCGATTTCGGGATATACATCCATAAATGCAAGACCTGCCATGGTGACACCACCGTTTATGACAACATTGTGGTTGGTGTGAACTTCAGCACCGCCGCCAAGTCTTCCGAGTGTTCCCTGATATGCCATTACTGCATCATAGAAACCGTTCTGATATACACCTTCTTCAATAACGGCTCTTTGTTCTTCTGTAAATCCGTGATACATCCAGTCATAACCGATTGCAACAGCGGCAGACATTTCACCAAGGTCAATGTCGTGTTCGGGGTGCCAGTCCTGGAATTTTGAAATGGATTCAAGATCTATCCATGCACGGTCTGCATATTTTTGTTCACCCGTGAGCTGATATGCCATACCGAGGGTATACATATTCTTGAGTGCATCACGGCACACATAAAGAAGTCTCACACCGTCACGGAGTTCATATATAAGGGCTGTGGGGTTAGCCACCAGATCATCTGCCTTGTTGATAAGGTAGTTGTACCACATCTGCATATATACATCTGATTTTACACTTTCTCTGATGCGGGCAAAATCATCCGATGTAGCCTGAATACGAGGATGAACGCCTTTGAGGGGTGACATGTCATAATCTGCAAGAACCTGCTGTGCAGACGGACGCTCATAGAAAAGGAAGTTGTTGAGTTTTTGCAGAGCTTCGGGGTCTTCGGGAGGAGTGAACATCTTATCCCCTGCTATCACAAGACCGGAATTCTGGGAAATGTTGTTGTGCCATACCTGTTTTTGTAGTGCCGATCCAAAGTAGGAATCAATATCGGTGTAGACAACACCGTCTTTAACTGTGCATTTATCTTTTGAAAGCTTTTTATCACCTATGAGATAGCCGTCTGTTTCTTCAACAAAGGCATAGCCTGCAAGAGCAGAAAGTTCAGCTGCAGGAATCATCCATTTACCGTTCTCGTTTTGGAATGGTGTATTTTTGAGCATTGTTTTTGTGCCGTTTGCATAAACCATTCCGTTTCTTGAATGAACCGCAACATAGCCTTCAAGCATATCTTTTCGTGCCGTATCACTTTCAAATCGGCTTCTGTTTGGATGAATAACAATTGTACGCTTAAGCTGACTAATATCTTCAACGGGTTTTTCGTTTTCATAAACCCTTACATTATCAACCATAAATTTTGCAGGATTTTCTGACTTGCCGCAGTAGATACGGAAAACATTAACATCCTGTGCGGTATTTCCAAAGGGTGCGGCTATTGCATCACCTTTTAAAACAAGTTCACCATCAAAATAATAATCTCTTACTTTGTCATAATAGTTATAAACTGCGGCAATGTGATGCCATTTTCCATCGGAAACAAGTCCTGAGAAATTCCCCATTTTGATAACTCCGCCCGAAACAGACGCAAAAGTGTTAAAATTTGCATTGATATCCTTGAGCTGAACTATAAACGAGGATGAGGTGTCTATGAGTTTTAAATCGAAATCATAGATAACATAATCGGAAGTTCCGCCAACACCATTGGCATCCATATGAAAATCGGAAGAGTTTAGTCGTTCAATCAAAAGAACGTGATTGCCGTTTTCATCTTCAACTTGTTCCATTATGTTTGATCTGCTTGTGTTTTTAACCGACATTGCAGTTTCAAAATCTGCATTCAAAATTCTGTTAACACCAACTTCTGCCTTTGTCTTGATTTCAACTTCGGGAAGAACATCTGTATTATATGCCGCCACGGGATATTCCTTTTCAGGACTGTCACCTGTGTGGATGTTGATGTTATCGTAAATCACTGCGGCACCGGATTCGTCGCTTGCTGTTGAAACAAAGGAAACACCTGTTATCGCAGCGAGTGTTGTTTTGAGAATACGATAATCCGAAATCAGCTTTTTGCCATTGAGATATACATCATAGCAATTGTTGTCAACATCAACACAAACGTCATATCTGTTTACCAGAGAATCGGAATATCCTCCGACATGATAACCATTGTGTGTTGTGACATTGTTCATGTTGATAAACTTTAAGATATCAAAGGTTCTTGTGCCAAGATTAAGTCGGAGTGCTCCGTTTAAATTGCTTGTTGTTGATATAATCTCAAATGACACAACAAGTTTCTTTGCCTCATCAAAAGCATATGATAGGGCTGAATCTTTTCTTTCGGTTGAAATGAAAATCCCTTTTTCATTTGGAGCATATTCTTTTATGAAGTGTGAATTTGATGTTATCTGTAAATCCTGAGGTACATCATTGGTTGCATAGTTGTTGAAGGACTCATTTATGCTTGTCTGAACTTCATCTTCTGCCATGACGGCAACGATTGAAAAAAGCGAAACAACCATTGATACAAGAGTAATTATTGCGGTTATTTTTCTTTTCATAAATTTATCCCTCCTTACTTATAGATAACCATATCCGCTACACCGCTGTTTTTGTCAAGCTTTATGAGAATGTTGTGACATTCATCACCTGCAACGATATATGACAGAATTTCGTCGGATGTGGATATTTCAACTTTTTTGGTTTCAGGGTCATAAACCGAAATGAGACCGCTGATGTTGAATGTGTATCTTGATCTTTCTTCAAATGCTCTGTCAGATTCATGAGAATCAAGCATTGAAGGTATCATGCTGATTATGCCGTTGTTTTTGGCATAAACTTTGCCGTAGTAATAGTCAATTTCAGAACCACCGTGATTTTCGAAGGTTTTTAAGAGCCTATAGTCTGCACTGTCAAATTCTTTACCCACAACTGTTATGATGTTTCGGTAGTCACATTCAAAACGGATATAGTCCCCTACCGAGATTCCGGGATTGTCGAAGCTTGCATCGGGATTTAAAAACTCTGTGGTAACACTGTTATTGGTATCAAGAAGCATTGTCCTGAGTACATCCTGATCTGTTATATAGTAAGATGTATACTCACCATTATTGAGAACAGTAATCTTGAGACCTTCCTCATCATCGGGAGCAATTGCCTTTGACACAGATGCAACCACGCCTGCCGGTGATTCATCATTAAGACTTCCTGCACCTGCACTGCCGGTGAAAATTACCACTGCCGAGAGTTGTCCGACACGGTCAACATCATAGGCAATAAAACGTGCGGTTGTTATTGATGTGTGAGTTGTGAAATACTCACCTGTAGCCACTGTGTATTTTTTATCATCGTCAATACCTTCGTTGATGTTTATTATAAACACCTGTGCATCGTCATCAATTTTGAAATAGGGATGAAGCAATTTTGATGCCCTGAGATAGTAAATACCGCTGTATACATGTCTTGACGTGTCAACAATATCTGCAGGATATTTATATCGTGTAAGGCTGTCGTTTTTATCTTCATCACCTTTTAACTGCCCGGTAGCTCCGGCAGTGTCTATCATTGATAATTTTCCGTCGGAATCAAGAGAATATCTTATCATTGATGTAGCTGTAACAAAAGTATATTTCGGAGTTGCGGCATTAAGATGATTCTGCAAACTCTGCTGTGCCTCATTAATGTAGGCTTTAAGCACGGAGTTAACCTCATCTACGTTTGATTTGCGACTTCCGTCAAGCAAAACTTTGTCGCTTATTTCAAAAACCTTCACTCCCTCATCTTTGGTAAGAACCTTTGCAACAAGAGAAGTGTTCAAACCTTTTGAATACGCAAGGTCAATGAGATAACCATAGGAAGCCATCGACGATTTTTCTTCGGTCACAGCAGCCATTGCTCCGTTTGCCGAAAGTGCAACGGTGAGCTTTGTCCCCAAAGTAAGCTTGGGTGCATAGTGCTTTTTGAAATAATCGGTGCAAGCATATACCTTGCCGTCTATTGTATATTCTCCTGTGTTGGAATTATACTCGCTGAGAATTCCTGTTACTGTTTCATAATCTGTCACAACATCATAAAGCTTTTTATCATTTGATTCATAATATGTTATAACAGACGAGGGGCGTATTGCCGAAAAATCAACAGGCATTGAGCCGGATGTTATGGTGTAGAATATGTCATCACCCAAAAGATTTAACACACCGGAATTTTTATCAACAATGATTTTCCCGAAAGCATCGGCACTGTCTACATACATAACCTTTGCCTCATACACTCTGATAACATCAATTTTGCCGTCTTCATTGTTATCCGTAACATCTATCCATGAATCTGCGCCCGAAAGCGAAAGAATATCAAAACCGGGATATGCCTTGCCGTTATATATAACGGAAGGATATTTCTCAACCGATTTATATTTTTCATTTCCATCGGCGTCATAATAACGGATTTTACCACCGTCAAAACCAATCAGATTGTCAGCCTCAATTCTCAATGTTGAACTTAAGGCGTTGTCAAGAAAAACAACTTCATTTGTCAACGAGGATTTTTCTCTCACATAGGCTGTCACACGATCACCAACCATGCAGGTGCCGCTGTATTTATAGGATATTTCGTCTATTTCAATAAGGCCTTCGGAAGTTGCTGCATTAAAATCGTAAAGAGCTGTATGACAATTGCTTGTTACAACACCTTCAATCAATTTCACATCATAAAACACTTCCAGAACAGTTCTGTCACCGACATATGTGTAACTGTCACCCGAAACACCATCTATTTCATACATATAGCTTGTAAGAAAGTTTTTCAGAACAATGTAAAATTCGTTTTCGGTCACTGTGTCATCGGCATTTGCAAGAACTGTTCCCTCATTGAGATCTGCCGATGATGCAACCTGCATATAGCCATAAGGCCAACCGCCCTTGAGTTCTGCTTCGATATTTCTTCCAAGTGCCATAACAAGCATTTTGCTTGCCTGAGACCATGTTATGGCAGATGACGGATTGAATGCATTCGATTCGGACACCACTTTGAGTGCAAGAGCATAGCGAAGTGATGAAGCAAAATAGTCATCATCCTTAACATCTGCAAACGGCAGAGCGGGCAATGAAGATGAAGAGCTCTTTATTGACTGCATAAGAGCATAGACAAACTCCGCTCTTGTAACCGCTTGGGGATTTTCGCACTTTGTGTCGATGGAAAGAGCCGAAACAAGATTTTTTGCGTTTTGAGCCTCTGCATGGTCAACATCGCCGGAAGCAAAAGATGTCACCGATGTTACGCATCCGAAAATCAGCATAACGGCTAAAAACAGTGATATAAGTTTTTCAGTTTTCATACTGTATCATCCTTTCTTCCGTATTATTTTTCCGAATACACATCAAAGAGTCGGCATAGTATTATTGCGCTGTCACCTCTTGAAATGTCATTTGTCGGCATAAATTTGTTGTCTGATCCTTTTATAACACCGATTGATGCAAGAGCAGCTACCGCATCTTTGGCATAATCACTCACGAGGGCACTGTCTTCAAATGCAAAATTACCTTCGTAAGTCATTGCGGTTAAATTTAAAACCTTGTAGCAAATGAGCGCGGCATCCTGACGAGTTATCTCTTCATTCGGATTAAATTTTCCGTCATAGCCGTTGATAATGCCTGCCGACGAAAGCTTTGTTACATATTCATAGAACCAGTCGTTGGCGTTTACATCGGCAAAAGTCGGAGTTTCTCTCACTGTTTCAAAGGTGAACAATCCGCAAATCATTTTTGCAAATTCAGCTCTTGTAACCTTTGCATCAGGTTTGAAAACTCCACCGCCATAGCCGACTATAACACCTTTTTGCACCATACGCAAAACATATTCTTCGCTATAGTGACCTTCAAGGTCAGAAAATTTCGGAGTGTATGACACGGGAGCATCATTTACCGGAGGAACAAAACCGGGGTCAACCGCAATTGAAGGAAGCTTTCCGCCTCCCGAAGAGGATGAAGACGAATTTTCATTTTTTTCGGATTGAGATTTTTTCACCTTTTTGGCAGCATCCTCAAAGGAGTCTTTAACATCTTTAAGTGATGAAAAATCGTCTTTGTCGTCATACATTTGAGTGAACACCTTATATTTAAGTGAATCTTTAATATCTTCATAGTCATCTGTATCGAGCTCTAACGCATCTTTGTATTTCAAAGTAGCGGTCTGCAGGTCGCTCCACTCACGGCAGTTTACAATCTCGCCAAGAAGACAAGCATCGGAATAGATTTTTGCAAGGTTGGCAAGAGCCGGTTTGCCGTTTTCATATGTAAGAAGCTCCACCGATTTAAGCACAGAATCGACAAAGGATTTAAGCCTTGAATCGAGAGAGGAATATTCCTCATATGTTGTGCCAAAAAGATGAGCATGTTTTTCCATAACGGAGTCTGCATCTCCTGCAACGAGTTTTTGGCAAACAACAAAGTTTGTGAAGCTATCATAGAATGTGCTTGGGGCAAACTTTCCGCCAAGCGCTGTCTTCACATCAAGACTGATATCCAAATAGTCCCCAAGATATGACGAAAGCTCTTCGTTTTCTCTGTCTATTCCCAGAATTTCCATGTTTGAGCCTGCAAGGACAATTTCTTTAATTGCATCATTTGATGCTGCCGAGTTTATTTCGTTAATAAGATTGATTGTTGCTTCGTCACCTTCGTTGCGGTAGATGGTGTAGAAATTCTTCTGACCAAAGCTGCCGTTAACAAAAATGTTGTATCTTCCGCTTAAAAGACTTTCGGAAAAAACAATATCTTCTCCGAGCTTTCCTTCGGAATTCAGAATGTAGGCATTGAAAATATCGGGGGTGTTGTCTTTTGAAAATTCCGTTCCCTTTGCCTGATTGGCTATGGAAACAGAAACAAGCTCACCCTCACTGCCCAAAACTATGTCTGAAATTTCAACTGCCTTTTTTGCGCCGTCAAACTCTAACACCTCATATTGAATATCGGAATTTGCAAAAACACACATTGTATTGAACGCCAGCGCTGCAGATATGCCGAAAATCAATGTCTTTTTCATACAATCAATCCTTTCTGAATATCTGTTGATATCACAATTATACATACAACTTTAATCAATGTACATGGCAATTTTTGCAGGAAACATTGACATTTCGCCAATCTTAATCAAATTTCACTGCAAGGGGATTTTGTGCATGGATGAGATCAACCACTTTAAGCTGCAAAAGGAGCTGGCTTTCGGGGTCGATTTCCATTTTCTTGCCTTCGGTGAGATAGTCATAAATCATTTTGTAGTATGCAGCAGTTCCAACATTGAATGCATCCCCTTCAAGGTCGAAGGCTTCTTCGGTAAAGCTTAAGGTTTCGGTGCAATACATGGGAAGCTTGTTTTCATCTTCCATGGGAGCTGCAAGAACTTCTCTTTCGGGTTCGTTTTCGGGGTTATAATATTTTATGTCAATGTGATACATTGCTGCCTTGAGAGTTCCTTTGCTGCCCTGAATAAGATAGAGATAGGGCACATAGCAGTTTGTTGTTGTGATTTCTATGTCAACAAGGGGAGCGTTTGGCGCTGTGAGAATGATTTTTGCATAGTCTTCGGCATCGCCAAAGGTTGTTGCAAGATCGAGCTTTGAGAAAACACTCACATTTTCGGGGAAGTTCATGAGGTCAAGACCCTGGTCGATGGGATGAGGACCTGTGTTTCTCACTTCACCGCCCGAAAAGCTTTGAAGAGTCTGCCAGTCCCAACGACGGGCAAATTTTGAAAAGTTTATGGAAACCTGCTTAATGTCACCGAGTTTGCCCGAAGCAATGATTTCTTTGATTTTTGTGTAGTAAGGAGCAAAACGTGATTGCTGGAAGATGTTTAGCATCACATTGTTTTCTTTTGCAGCCTTAACCATGCGGCAACCGTCTTCATAGGTTTTTGCAAATGGTTTTTCGCTTACAACGTTGAAGCCATGGTTCAAAAGATCAATTGCAACCTCTGCATGGAGATGTGAAAATGTGGAGTTTACCACAAGGTCAATATCTTTTCTGCCGTACAGATCGCTCACATTTTCATAAACATCACAGCCATATTCCTCTGCGGCGCGCACTCTTCTGTGTTCGAGCTTGTCTACAACCGCAACAACGTTAAAATATTTGTTGTCTTCGCTCTTGAAATATTTTCCGTGGATGTCACGGCCGCTTCTGCCCTGACCTATAATTGCTACATTTAATTTTTTCATAATAAATCTACCTTTCCTATATCAGTCCATTTTATTGACAATTTCTTCGTTTCCGCTCTCAAGGGAACGGTTAAGTGCATTAAGCACAAATACGGGTGCAAAAAAATCTTCATAAGATTTTCTTGAAGCTCCGCCGAGGAGAAGTTTGTTGAAAGATTCGAACTCTCTCTCAAAAAGCCCGTCAAGCAAGTAGGTTCCACCGCAGATTTTATCGGTGCAGGAAACTGACGCCGAGTAGAGAGAGCTTCCCTCGGTAAAGAGAAGATTAACGTCATAGTCTGCATATCTTACGGTGCAATTTACGGTGTTACCTTTTTTAAATGCCTTTGCACTTTCGGGATAGTATCCGAAAATTTCACACATAACTTCAACAAGATGCTGTGAATAGAAAAAGAAGCCTCCGTAGGGGTTATCCATAATTATTGGAGCACGAAGGAATCCTCCGCAAACCTCACCCTCGGATTTTGAAGAAACAACCTCTTTCATTTCTCCCACAAGATCGGCAAAAGTACACACAGAACCGCCGCAGATTCTCACATTGTTTGCTTTGAGCTCTGCCATAAATGCATTAGCATCCTCTTCGGATACAGTTACGGGTTTGTCAATAAACATGGGAATACCATATTTTATGTAGGGTTTTGCATATTTGTAGTGATTGTCACCGTGACGAGCGGTAACAATGATTCCGTCTGCCTCGCCTGCATATTCGTCAAAAGATGATGCCACGGGAACGCCGTAGGTATCGCTCACCTTTTTTGCGGCTTCGGCATCGTCACTGTAGACACCAAGCACTTTGATGTCGGGATACTTTTTTTCCTTGATAATGTAGTCAAGGAATGTGTTGGCATGTGAGTTTTCACAGCCGAGGATTGCAATTTTATACATAGCTATTCTCCTTCCGCTTTTTACAGTAACGCAAGTTTATTATATTATAAACACTGTACCAATAAAAGGTGTATTTGTGCAAAACATATAAAAATCATCCGCCACCGTACATTTTTAATATATTGTTGTGCTTTTAGACAAAACATCCCACTATTATTTTAGCACACTATTCTTTAAAAATCATGCACTATTCCACAAAGTTTTTGTACTATTCCGTATTTTCACTAATAATTGAGATATTCAAAGCAAAAACTCAACTATATTTTCTATTTCCAAAAATAAAGGAGTGCAAAAAATTTTACAGAAAAATCTTTGCACTCCTTGAGCGAGAAAAATATTATTTTATAACAGTAATATATTTGATTTTCATTGAATCTGTTTCATATGAAACAACATTTCCGTCTTCATCATATTGCCACATTTCAAAAGTACCGTCATCTCTTTCGGTTTTTATGATATTTCCGTCCGCATTATAGGTATTCTTTGCCGTGAAAGAGTTACCGTATGAATCTGAAAAAGAAATTTCATTCCCTTTTTCGTCATATTCATATTTCCACCAATCGCCTTGGTTATTTTCGTAAGAAGCGACATCGCCATTTTCGTTATATGAATAATGCGCTACAACATCTCCGTATTTTTCGTAAATCATGTTTCCGTTTTCATCATACTCATATTCCGAAACGCTTTCGCTTCCGTCCGAATTATTGTATTTTACAACGTTGTTGTACATATCATATTCCTGTTTATACCAGTATCCGTTTGAAGAGAGGTAATATATTTGATTTCCCCTGTCATCATATTCATAACTTGCCCATGAACCGTCATCATGTTCACTTTTTATCAGTCTGTTTTGAGAATCGTAGGTATAGTATGAGTGATGCCCTCCTTGATCAAGTGAATAAATCATGTTGTCATTTTCATCATATTCATAAATACTTTTAACGCCGTTTCTTTCACAACGAAGCAATTTACCGTTTTGGTCATATTCGGATTTTGAGAAATTGCCGTCAGAATCTTCAAAGTATGTCATGTTGCCGTTTTGGTCATATTCCATTTCGGAGGTATGTTCTGCTGTTTTTATAAGTATTACATTACCATTTTCATCAAAATTGTTTTTTTCCCAATATCCGTCGGAATCTTCATAATATGTAACAAGTCCATTTTCATTGTATGTTGATTTGCTCCAATATCCTTCGGAATTTTCCCAATATATTTCATTACCGTTTTCATCATACTCAGACTTTTGCCAATATCCATCGGAAATTTCTGTTTTTATTCGATGTCCGTTTTCATCATAACTATATTTTTCCCATGTGCCATCAAGACCATCTGCAAAAATACAGTTTCCGTTTTCGTCATAGGTGTATTTGCATTTATACCCGCTTGATTCTTCAAGATATATTTGATTACCGAAAGCATCATATTCATATTTTATGGTATATCCGTTTGAATTTTCAAAATATAATTCATTGCCTGCGGCATCGTATTCACTCTTGGACCAATAGCCGTCAGAATCTTCGTAATATGTCATATTACCATTGTTATCATACTGTTGCTTGCTCCACCAGCCGTAGGAATTTTCATAATATGTTTCGTTGTTATTGGAGTCATATTCACGCTTTGCCCAAAAACCTGCTGAATCTTCATAATATATCTCATTACCGTTGGCATCATATTTATAATCCGCATAAAATCCGTCTTTTTTCATATGCGATGAGTATGTACCATCAGCATTGTATGTATATTCATAGGTTTCAACATCATTTGATGTCGCAGAAACCATTCTGCCGCGTTCATCATATGCAGCTTTTGACCATGTACCGTCCGAATACTCGGTTAAAACAACATTACCGTTTTCATCATAGGTATATTTCATCCATGTACCGTCCGAATATTCGCATTTAATGAGATTTCCGTTTTCATCATAGATATTTACTTCTTTAGAATCGGCAGTCTCATATTCTGTTATCAGAGATACAGGCGTTTTTACTTTGACCTTATATGTGTTTGCATTCCATTCAACATCAAGATCAAAAGCTTCGGCACATGCGCGAAGCGGTACGAGTGTACGGTTATTTTTTATTGTCGGGGCAACATCAATAATTTTCTGTTCGCCGTTTACGGTCATAATGTTCGAATCGATAATGAACTCAACAGTAGTATCATCTTTAACAGCAATAACTTTTCTTTCAGATGCCTCATAATCAACATCTGCCCCAATGGCTTCAAACACTGCGCGCACAGGAAGAAGCGTTCTGCCGTCAACAATTTGAGCCGGAGCTTCACTGTATATTTCCATTCCGCCCACTTCTACTGTTACGGGTCTGTGTGCAAGTGCAGTTTGTGACAGCATTACAGATGCCGCCATGGCAATTGCAAGCGCTGTGCGTTTCTTTTTCATAATCATTCCTCCAAAACCTATAAAAATCTGTATTGCGGAAATAAATCCCATCTACATATAATAATACTTTTATCCAAGCAAAAAAGTTGCACAATTTCAAAAAATATTTCACAATTCATTCTTTAAAGCTGTCTCCCTCAAGAGATATGATGTCATCAACAAATATTTTAACATCATTTTCCATATAGACAATTTTCATCACAGAATCAATTTTCAAAACCGAGCCTACGTTTGTTTTGTATGCACCGCCATCTTTATACGGATCAGGGACATAGTGGGTGACGGTTATCGGATCAGAAGGAAAATCGTGTTCCATAATATACACAAGTTTACCGTTAATATCCGCTTTTACACTTTCATCGGGTTCGATTCGTTCATCGGTAAGCCTTGCCGTCTCTTCGATTGCCGCATCATATCCCGTAAGAGCGGCAAAAGCACCAAACTGGGCGGCTCTGTCGTGCATTGACATATGCCGTCTTACTTTTGATTGATGATGCGGCAGAAAAATAATGTCTTCATATTCACTGTAACTTTTATCACTCATCTTATCATCCCTATGCTTTGTGCCCGCCAATCTGACTGTTGCGGTCAATGGTGGTGGCACCTTCTTTTAAATTAAACCCCTTAAGTATAGCGTTTTTGCCAAATCGTTTTTGCAGGTCAAGGGTTGTTTCCTGAATTTTACGTTCTTTTTCAAGAAATTCATTTTCTTTTTTTCGTTCCTCTTCAACCTCATCATAATCTGTAAACCAGTCAATCTGGCGATATGGTTCATCATTTCGCATTTGTGAAATTGGTATAACATGATTTGCGCATACGGTTATGCGTCTTGAAAGCATGGTTTTGTCCATAATGCGTTCAAAAAGTTCCATGGTAGATTTGACGATGATTGAGGTTGATGACGTTTGTCTTGGCAAATTTGCCGTTCCGTGAGCGTGCTTGGGTATTTTTCTGCCATAATGGTCTGTTGTTATTTCTCCGGTATAATTTTTACTTATTTCAGGATTTGTAAGGTTTTCAATGTCATATCCTACGGTAAGTACAATCTGATCGGTCACAAGTCTTTTTTCAACAAGATCAAGAGCAAGCAGCTCTGTCATTTCGCGAACAATAAGTGCAGTTTTCTCAAAATCATACGGGCAGTGAAGGACTTGTCCTGTGGAAATGCTCTTGTTTTCAGGCCTGTATGCCTTAATGTCGGCAATTGTGCAGGGTTCCCAACCCCATGCATGGTCTATAAGAAGCTCTGCGTTGATTCCAAACAGTTTGTAGAGATGATCCTCTCCCGCCTGCGTAAGCGAAAACCGGGCTATATCACCCATGGTGTAAAATCCGTTTTTCTCCAGTTTCTTTGAATATCCGCCGCCAATACGCCAAAAATCAGTCAATGGACGATGACTCCAGAGTTCTTTACGATAAGACATCTCATCCAGTTCGGCAATTCGTACCCCGTTTTCATCGGCGGGCATCTTCTTTGCCACTATATCCATGGCAATTTTTGCAAGATAAAGATTTTCGCCTATGCCTGCTGTGGCGGTGATACCGGTTGCTTTGTAAACATCTTTTATTATTGTCATGGCAAATTCGCGGGCTGTCATTCCGGCAGTCTTCAAATAGCTTGTTATGTCAATAAAAACTTCATCAATGGAATATACATGAATATCATCATGAGAAACATATTCAAGATAAATGTCATAAATCTGTGTGCTGTATTCCATGTAAAATGCCATACGAGGCGGCGCCACAATAAAATCAAGCTCCAAGGAAGGATTGGATGCAAGCTCATTTGCATCACTGGATTTACCCGCAAATTTTTTACCGGGAGCACGACATCGACGGATTGAATTTATTTCCCTGACTGACGAAAGAACCTCAAAAAGCCTTGCTCTTCCGGGTATGCCATAGGCTTTAAGAGACGGAGTCACTGCAAGGCAGATGGTTTTCTCTGTCCGTGATTGATCTGCAACCACAAGGTTTGTCGTCATTGGATCGAGACCGCGTTCCATGCATTCTACAGAGGCATAAAAGCTTTTTAAATCTATGCATAAATATTTTTTTTGTTTCATTTTTATACCTCCGTTCAATGTTTTTTGACATTACATAATTATTTTATCACTTTTTTGAGAATATGTAAATGAATAATATCAAAAAACAAAAATTATACAATATTGCATCATCACAGCTTGACAGAAGCCATCAAATTCGGACAGTACGGCGACGGCCGAGTTCAAGATTCTTGAACTCCAAAAACTTCATTTGAACAAAAAGTCCAAGGCGTCCGAATTTTTGCACAAATAAAGAGGCGCTTCTTGGTGAATAATATTAAAAAAACCATTATTTTGCAATGTGTAAAGTCATGTAGAAATCATAATAAAAAAAGGGTTGTTTGTATTTTTGTGAAGATTTATAATTTTGGTCAGACACCCTTTGAAGCAATTTCAAAGGGAAATTTTAACAGGAGATGATTTTTATGAAAAACAAAATTCGGATTTTAATTGCCGAAGACAACAAAGAATTTTGCACCGAAATGAAAAATTCACTGGAAAGAAATCCCGCACTGGAGGTAGTAGCTCTTGCTTATGACGGAAAAGAAGCATATGAACTTTTGCTTGAAACCAGACCGGATATTTTGCTTACAGACATCATTATGCCACATATGGACGGACTGGCACTTCTCGGGAAAATAAACAACAACAATGCGCTTTCCAAAAAACCAAAATACATAGTGTTCTCGTCTATGGGATATGAAAACATCATTACTAAAGCAATGAACCTTGGCGCTTCCTATTTTTATGCAAAGCCATTTGATGTTGAAGACATGAGTCGTAAAATAATCGATATATTTGAAACATCAGAAACAAACACTTCCAAAGAAACCAGGACAAGTGTGGATACGGGTGACCTTGAAACAAACATTACAATGTATATTCAGCAGGTTGGAGTTCCTGCCCATATAAAAGGGTATCAATATATAAGAGATGCCATAGGTATGGTGATTGAAGATATGGACACAATCAATTCCATAACCAAGCTTTTGTACCCCACCGTTGCCAAACACTATAACACCACTGCATCGAGAGTTGAACGTGCAATCCGACACGCAATTGAGGTTGCATGGGACAGAGGAAATCCCGATGTTTTAAACGATCTTTTCGGCTACACTATTCTCGGAAGCAAGGGTAAACCCACAAACAGCGAATTTATAGCCCTTATTGCCGACAAAATTCGACTGGATATGAAAGCAAGCTGATTCATTTTATTTCAACAATAACAAATTCGCTGTGACCCTGAGTTCGTACATCCATCCCCCAGGTACCTGCTCCGGAACTTACAATTGCCGTGTTAGACCCAAAACGTTTGATGCCATATTGCATTTCATTTATTCCGAGCAGAGAACACACATATCCAATCGGAAAAATCTGACCATTGTGAGTATGACCCGAAAGCGACATATCAACCCCGATTTCCCCCAGTTTTTCAAGCTCTTTCGGTTGGTGATCAATCACGACTGTGGCTTTTGTCTTTACATTAGGCGCAAGAATTTGTATAGATTTTCTCCGGGAATCATCTTCCGGGGAATAATACTCATTTCTTCCCACAAAATCTATACCGTTAAATTCAAAAACCTCATCCGTCAAAACAATTACACCGTGCGAAGTCAAGGTCCGGATTATGGTTTCGGCTCCATATCCGTCACCACCCATAATATCGTGGTTTCCACACACAAACAGCACAGGAATATTTTTGGAAATCTGCGAAAAAACATCTGCAAACAGGTTCAGATTCTCCAAGGAAGTGGAACTGTCGGCAATGTCGCCGCCAATTATCACCAGTTGAGGCTTTTCTGTGTTGCAGGTATCTTTCAATTTTCGGCAAATGCGCTCGGTGTTTGAATCACCGGCATGAATATCCGACACAAACAAAACCTTCGTAGCATCATAGTCCTTCCCCTCAAAGCTAACAGAATATTTTTTGATTTGAATGTCGGACGCATTAAAACTTCCCCAAACAGTCATGGCTATGGCAAACAAAAACAGCCCTGCCGAAAAAACGGCTTTAAAGTATCTGAAGGATGTCGGGTCATATTTTTTGAAAAATGGAATTTTGAATACCTGCAACAAAACATCTGCCATAAGGAAAAAAATCAGCATATGAGCTGCAACAGCAAGCAAAACACCACCAACAAACATGCAAATCGCAAATAAAGTTATCGCGCCTGCAACCGAAACAATGATTTTCTTTTTTTTCGGCACATCAAAAAAGCACATTATAACTTTATATACAAATCTTGATGCATATGCCATCATTATCAATGACAGCGGAATTATCAGAAATTTCATCAGAACCCAACCCTTTCTTCGGAACAGTGATTAAAGAGTTTTATATGCCGTTTCAAAATCAAGGGCTGCGGAATAATCCGCAGCCCCCTTAAATTTGTTATCTCTTTGAAAGAACTTCTTTTTCGTAGTTTTGTACACCAACAAGCCAATCAAGCCCGATTCCCTTGTTTGACTCTTCGCAATAATAATCCCAAACAAGGCTGAACGGTGCAGCTTTAAATTCTTCTTTAAATGCAAGTCTGGCTGTTACATCGCCATCTGCTTCAATCTGTTTCATTTTATCAATCGGCTGAAGAAGAGCCGCAAGCATAGCTTTTCTTGTGTTTCGAATGCCAATAATCCATGCAGCAACACGGTTTATGGACGCATCAAAGAAATCTGTTGCAATATATGTGTTTGAAAGCTTGTTCATACGTGCAAGTTCTTCAAAAATCGCCTTTGTTTCATCATCAAAACCTACAACATGGTCACTGTCCCATCTGATTCCGCGTGTGACGTGAAGAAGCAATGAATCGGAGAAGGCAAATATTCCGGAAAGTTTGCCGGAAACTGTTTCTGTGGGATGATAGTGACCGTTATCAAGAGTCATGATAATGTGGTCTTTGTTAGCTTTCATAACATAACCCATGCAAAATTCGTGCGAACCAACCGTATAACTTTCGGCACCTATTCCAAAAACTTTTGATTCAATACCGTCAATTACATTTTTTACATCTTTTGTAGCTTCAAAGATTTCATCATAAGATTTTTTGAGTCTCAATCTTGGAGCAAGGGCATCGATGGGGGTTTCTTTGTCTCCGTCGGGTGTCCAGTGGTTAATAACACATGGCATACCTGTTTTTTCGGCAAAATATTCACCAATTCTTCTGCAGGCAATGCCGTGACGAACCCAGAATTTTCTTATGTTTTCATCTGCACAGGAAAGTGTTCCGGCAGAAGTTGAAAGAGGATGAGCAAAGTATGTGGGGTTGAAATCAAGACCTATACCATTTTCAACAGCAAAATCAACCCACTTGTCATAATGATGAGGCTCAATGGCATCACGTTCAACATAGGAATCTGCTTCAATGTAGTTAGCGTGAACATTGAGTTTTATTTTACCGGGAATATATTTCAAGGCTTCAAGAATGTCGGCTCTCAGTTCTTCGCCGTTTCTTGCTTTGCCGGGATAGTTACCGGTGGTCTGAATTCCGCCGGTGAGAGCTTTATCCTCTTTAATTTCGGTTCCTCCAACATCGTCACCCTGCCAGCAATGCATTGAAATAGGTGTTTCGTCAACGAGCTTGATTACACTATCCACATCTATTCCATAGCGTGCATAATATTCTTTTGCAAGTTCATAACCTTTTTTTACATCATACATTATTATTTACCTCCTATTGGATTTTTATTCTTTACTCGCTTCTTTTATTTTTACGGAAAAGAAACGAGTGTACAAAACAGACACAATAACCAAAATTACATCACATGCAATTATGAGTGTATGTGATACGGTTTGCGAAATCGTTACATTAAACACCGGAGCAACCAAAAGAAGCACCATTGTAACATCCAAAAATGCAGTGGATACTTTTCCGTACCATTTTGCGCCAAAAATCTTTCCGCCCTTATCAAGAAGAACCAATCCCATAATGCCCATACTGATTTCTTTTATAAACAGAATGATTGCAACCGAAATCATGAGCGGATATTCAAACATAAGACAAAGAGCAATTGAAAACTGACAAAGCTTGTCCGCAATGGGATCGAGGGTTTTTCCAAGATCCGTCACACAGTTGAACATACGGGCAATTTTGCCGTCGAGAAAATCGGTGAAAAAAGCAATCGCCAAAAGAATGAGTGATACTCCATAGTGTCCTTGAGCATAAAATACAGTGTAGAAAGGGATTAGCAATATGCGTATGTATACAAGTATATTCGGTAATGTAAAAATCTCTTTCCGAAGATTTGTATTCTCTTTCTCAGACACAGCTTATCGCTCCTTTTTTCAAAATTCTTCCATTATAATAATTATACATATTTCACGATTATTTGTCAATAGCCAAAAAGTCTCCATTGTGTATGAATTAACCGTTATTTATAAATTATTTCAAACCATCAATCTTGCCACACCGGAATCTACGGCAGCCTTCGAAACAGCTTTTGCAACGGTTTTTCCGATTCTTTCATCAAAAGCCGGCGGAATAATATATTCCGGACAAAGCTCCGATTCCGATACCAGCGATGCAATTGCATACGATGCCGCAAGCTGCATTTCATCGTTTATGTCACTTGCCCTCACGTCAAGAGCTCCGCGAAAAATGCCGGGAAACGCAAGAACATTGTTAATTTGGTTTTGGAAGTCCGATCTGCCGGTTCCCACAATGTAGGCACCTGCCTCAAGAGCATCTTCCGGATAAATTTCGGGCACGGGATTTGCCATGGGGAAAACAATGGATTTTTCAGCCATTGATGCTATCATTTCTTTTGAAACAACTCCCGGAGCAGAGACACCGATGAAAACATCTGCATCTTTCATTGCATCGGAAAGCGTTCCTGTTATTTTTTGCGGATTGGTGATTTTGCTCATTTCTTCATGTACAGGGCTGAGATTATCCATTCCCTCGCAAACAATGCCGAAACGGTCTACAAGAATTATATTTAATGCACCAAGCTTCATAAGATGCTGTGCAATGGCTATGCCTGCACTGCCTGCACCGTTTATGACACACTTCACTTTTGAAATTTCTTTTCCTGCACATTTGAGAGCATTGATAAGTGCCGAACCTACCACAATTGCAGTTCCGTGCTGATCGTCATGAAAAACGGGAATATCACAAATTTCTTTGAGCTTTTTTTCAATTTCGAAACAACGCGGTGCCGCTATGTCTTCAAGATTTATTCCGCCGAAACCTCCGGAAATCAGATATATCGTGCGCACAATTTCGTCAACATCTTTTGAACGTATGCAAATAGGAAATGCATCAACACCCGCAAACTCCTTAAACAAAACGCACTTTCCTTCCATTACGGGCATTCCCGCCTCGGGACCTATGTCACCAAGCCCAAGGACTGCCGTACCGTCGGTAATTACCGCAACCGTATTATGACGGCCGGTGAGTTCAAAAGACTTCTGATAATCTTTTTCTATTTCAAGACAAGGCTGAGCAACGCCGGGGGTGTAGGCAAGGGAAAGATCTTCCTTTGTTTTTACAGGGGTTTTCGATACAATTTCAAGCTTGCCCTTCCATTCGAAATGTTTTTTTAAAGATTCTTGTTTTATATCCATTTTTACGTCTGGTATAATGTAAATGACTCATCTAACAGTCATTACAAATATACCTTTCTCCTTTCTATCAACCTTTTAATCCGTGGTTGATTACGGTTTTAAACATTGGTATTATATAAATAAGTGATGTGGATTTGTATTTTAGTCT
>JAFQHQ010000163.1 GCA_017397885.1 Clostridia bacterium
ATTCGGATTTAGCCTTCGCCGACGTCTGAGTGACGGAGTCGAAGGCGGTCGGACAAAGAAACAGATATTATAGAAATTTCTTTGAAAAGAACTGCGTGATTATAGAAAGTTACTCCAATTGATTTCAACGTAACTCCCCGACAAACTCCAATTTTATTAATACAAATCAAAAGCGGCAGAGAAAACATTGATTTTCTCTGCCGTTGTTTTATGCGTTACTATCTCAATCTCAACTGTTCTTTGTTGATTTCGGAAATGAATTTAAGGGGGGGTGCACCGAATTTTTTCTTAAAAAGGGTTACATAATACTGATAATTTTTAAAACCGCTGCTTGCGGCAGAATCCATAACGGAATACCCTCTTCGCAAAAGCTCAATGGAGTTTTCGAGACGGAGGTTTGTCACAATGTCATTTACTGTGCAATTAAGCTTCTTTTTGAATATTCTGCAAAGGTATGATGTGCTCACGTTGCAGTGACGAGCAATGTCGTCTATGGAATTTATTGTTTTAAAATTTGATGTTATATAGTCGGTAGCATCGGCAATAAGCGAGCGAGCGCTTCGGGTTGAGGGCTTGTTTATTGCATCGTAAATCATGTGCACCAGCTCAATTACATATGCATAGAGAAGCAAATCGTTTTCATTTTGCTTGCGGTTGATGTTTTCAAAGGCATCGATTATGTCTTCAAGTGTTTTTTTGTTGCCAATCTGAAATCTTTTGTTTTCCGATCCGTAAAACAAATCATACAAAAAATGGTTTCCTTTAAGGTTTTTCACATATTCCGCGGGGAAGTTAATTCCGTAATAATCATTTGTTCCCTGCACATATGAATATGGTCGGTGGATGTCTTTGTCGTTTTTCACAACCACACTTCCGTTGGTGGAATAGAAAGTTTCACCGTTAATTATGAGGTTGGAATGCCCATACATAAACAAAAACAAAGTGCAAAAATCATTTCGGGTGTTGTAGTGAAGATTTCTTTCGGGAGTGTGATAATTGGAAAAACGGAAAACAGATATACAGTCTTTTTCTTTTCGGTCATTGAGACGTATGAGCTTTCGGAAAATCCATTTTCCGGTAGCATTACCGGAGCTGTGTGTGACGTCTTTGTTTTGGTAATACAATTCTATTTCGTTCATACATTTCACTTCCTTTATATATACACAATATATATGTTCAAAATTTCAAAATTAATGGTTAATAATATGTGTATACAAAACATCGGTATTATTTTATAATAATTATAGAATAACGGCTGATTAATGTCAATAGAAAATGTTACAAAGAAACGGAGGCAACAAAATGTCACAGTTAAGAAAAATTTTCTCATGTCTGATGATGTTGATGCTTGTGATTGGCACTCTCAATTGTACAGCGGCATCAGAGACCATGCAAAGGGCAAATGCCCACAAAGAAATTTTTGTGCTGAAATCTCTCGGGGTTATTGATGATTCGTTTAATGCGGAGTCATCCTATCTAACCCGAAGCCAAATGGCGATGCTCACCATAAGACTTTTGGGCGTAAGAGATGAAGGCGCTTATTCGGGCGGTTTTTCAGATGTAACTGCCGACACCGAATATGCAGGTTACATCAGCCATGCAAAAGCGCTTGGCATTATGAACGGAAACGGTGAAAGCTTTATGCCTCAAAGATTTGTTTCGGGGCAGGAAGCGGCAAAAACCCTTGTGTCGGCTCTCGGTTATGATATTGTAGCCATTCAAAAGGGCGGTTGGCCGAGCGGATATGTGGCTTGTGCTTCGGAACTTGGACTTTTGAAAAATGTTTCATCTTTTTCAGATGCTGTTATATCTTCTGAAGATGCATACATAATGTTTGCAAACGCTCTTGATGTAAAACCCATGAATCCAACCTACGGCACAGAGGCAGGATACGAAAAAGACAGCTTAACCCTCGGAGAAATTCTCGAAGACAGATTTGAACTTGAATACGTAGAAGGCACAGTTGTTGCCGTTGATGAAACAACCCTTGACGACAGTGCTGACTTTGAAGAGGGCTATGTGGTTATCGGTGATAGGAAACTTGCCTACTCTCAAAAAGAGCTTTTGCCTTATCTTTCTTTTCCTGTTTATGCCTATGCTGACAGCAAGGGCAAGCTTGTGGAAATCTGTAAAAATGAAGAGCTCTATGAAGAAACCGTAATTTCCCCGGCCGACATTGAAAATCTTTCCCTTTCGGAAATCACTTTCTTTGGCAATGACGGAAAAGATGAAAAAATTAAAATTTCGGATGATGCCGCATTTATCTATAACGGCAAGCCTCTCACCACTCCGCTTAAAGACGATTTGATCATTCACACGGGAAAGCTTCGTCTTGTGTCCAATGACGACGACAAAGCATGTGAGGCAGTGTTTATTGAAGAAACCGTCAGCGTTTGTGTTGACACAATTTACGAACCCAACAGCAGTGTATATTTCAAATCGGGATTTTCCTTTGGTGGCAGGTCAAGCATAAGCTTTGATTTTGAAAATGATGACCTTTCCTTTAAAATCATCAATGCCGACGGCAATCTCGGAAGCTTTTCGGACATAAAAGAAGGCATGGCACTGACGGTTATGCAAAGCCGTGATGCAAAGGTGACAACGGTTTATCTCAGCGCCAAAACCGTTTCGGGTGTTCTTGAAGAAATGAATGCTGCTCGTGCAAAGGTGACAATTGACAAAGTTTCCTATGACCTTGCAGTTAATGAAGCGGGCACTCCGTGGCTGGATGCTCCTCTCGGAACAAATGCCGAATTCCTTGTTGATGCTGACGGCAGAATTGTTTGCTTGGCAAATGATGCCTCCGACGACAAATTCGCTTTTGTTTCGGCAATGTCAACTCCCGGTGGAATGGCACAGCCAAAGGTGCTTCTTCGCACATCGGGAAAATCGGTTCGTGAAGAAAAGGAAAGCGGCAATTCAATTATTGTGTCCTACAAATATCAGAACGGCGAAGACCTTGAGATGGAATTTGCATCAAAGGTAAGGTTCAACGGCACATCTGTTGCACCGTCCGACATAAGCAAAAATGCTCTTTGCGATAAGCTTATTAAATATAAACTCGATTCCGACGGCAAACTCAAATCAATTGATACCTATGATTCCTACAATGAACGTGCAAGCATGAACTTCAATGCAGAAATCATTTCCTTTGGCGGAAAAGCTGACCGTGACAGCTTTCTTGTGGGAAGCTCCACAAAGGTTTTGTGTGTGCCCAATGTGCCCGATTCAAACGGTGACTGGAATCAGACGGTAAAATGTACAGACGAAGGCTCCTACACCGTTTACGGTGCAGACATTGACCCCGAATCAAACATCGCAGGTGCAGTTGTAATCTATGCCGACATGGATGCCGATGCCCTCGTTCCCATTGATGAAGACACCAAAATTTCAATTGTTGTTTCTTCGTCGGAAGTTATGGACGATGACGGCGATGCGGTTTGCAGTGTACACATTCTCACCGAAAACGAAGAAAACTACATAATGACCGGTTCAAACCTCGCCGCCAAAGAAGCGGCAAAATCCCTAAGACCCGGTGACCTCATTCGCTATTCAACCGATGTTGACGGACGAATCGCAAATCTTGAGCTGCTTGCTTCAATTCAGGATCTTGACCGTTTCTACCGTGCAAATGCCAACTCAACCAATGAAGAAATCTACGGCAGAGTGACAAACGTTGAGGTTAACAGACTTTCACGAATCAAGAATGAATTTGTGGACAAAGTGACAATTGCAACAAATGAATGGCTTTCAAACGGTGTGAGTTATGAACTGGTTCAAAAGGATGGTCCCGTGATGTATACCTGCAATCCGTCCAAGAAAACAGTGAGAGCCGCAAGCGGTTACGATATGCTCGGTTCACAGCAGTTTGGCGTGGCTGAGAGCTCAAAGGTGTTTATGCTTGTTAAAAATAACGACCCACAAGCGGTTGTTGTTATAGAATAAATTTTTTAAGGAGGATTTTAATTATGAAAAAGTTTAGTTGGTTACTCATTTTGTCACTTTGCGTGACAATGCTCGCTTGTCCGGTGCTTGGTGTGCAGGCTGCACCCGGAGAGCTTTTCGATGCAACAGAGGTAATTTATGCTCCGGATTTTTCATCTATGACCGCTGACCCCACAGACGGCGGAAGAATTACCTACAACCGAAATGCACCCGTGATTGCATCAGACGGTTCAATGCAGCTCACTGCGTCAAGTGCAGGTCAGAGCGTTTGGACATTTTATTTGAACGAAACCAAGGGCGATTTGCCCACCGGCGAAGGTGTTGTATATTGCCTGGAATTTGATATTAAGAAACCGAATACTTCTTCTGCCGCATATTACAGAATTGCAAACAGCGGTGACAGAATTATGAGTGATGTATATTTCCACAATGATTCAAATTATGTTCCGAACGAGTTTACAAATGTTAAAATTTTGATTGAACAAGGTTCATCAAAGAGAATTATGATTCTTGTTGATAACAAACTCACAACCATGACATCAACAGGAAGAACACTTTTGTATTTCTCAATTTGCGTAAATGCAAGCTCATATTCATATTACCTTGACAATTATTCCATATACAAAATTTCCCAGGATGATTTTAACAATGCATACTCTTTCTTCTCTTTAGATGAAAGCTTAATTCTTAGCGCAAATGCATCTGCCGATGCAATAACATCAAACCTCAATCTTACCGAAGGCATCACTTGGACATCTTCAAATGAAAATATAATTTCAAATGACGGTGTTGTATCAAGAGATATGGTATGGCCATCTACAACAGTTACTCTTACAGCCAAATCTGGCGACAAGCTTTCAAAGGATTTCACATTCAAAGTCCTCAGAAAAGACATTGCCCCCTCTGAAGGCATGGTAGGCGATTATTATGTGTATGATGATTTTGAAACAAGCACACTTGAATCCGGTGGTGTTGTTGTAAATTCGGGAACTGCCGAAATCAAAAACGGAAAACTCTATCACACTCACACAGGCACTTCCGGCGAACAGAGTATGTATTATTATTTTGTTCCCGAAAAAGCAGCTCAGAAGACAATTGCAGGCGGTAACATTCTTGTTGCAGAGTTTGATATCAAAAAAGAGCTTACCGAAGATTTGACAAGAAGTGCATATTATTTGAGAATTCAGAGCTATGACGGTTGGCGTCATTATGCACAGACAAATGTTAAAGGAAGCTCCTCCGAACCTGTTGGTGCAACCGGAAAAGCATATTATGATTCGACAGTTGCTCATTTCAAATATATTTTTGATACAACCAAAAATACCTACAGTCTCTATATCAACGGTATGCTTGAATATTATGAAGCGGCAAAGAATACAAACAGCAACCCCTATAATCACATTCAGTCGCTCATGCTTGTTAATCAGACTCCCGGAAGCACAGTTTCCATCGACAACGTGAAGGTTTACAAAATATCCGAAAAAACATACAAAGCAGGCTACAACAACTATGGTATTTCTATGCTTGGTACATTAACCGACACAGTTGATGCTGCAGGCAAGTATGAGTCATACATTTCATATCTTGCAACAGGTCTTGAAAGTGCACCTGCACAGGATACACTCCCTGTTTGCTATGTTGCAAAATACAACGGCAATGAGCTTGAATCGGTTGAAGTTTGTAATGCAAAACTTATAACTTATTCTGAAACAGACGGTGTGTACGGTTGGTGGTTCCCCGATGCAGTAGTTGGTGTTGATGAGGCGGAAATCGGAGATACAAGCATTAAAGCATTTGTTTGGAACGGTGTTACACCTGTTGACAAACACATCCTTGCAAAAGCAATGAATGAATAAACTAATTGGAGTTTAACGCTGTGTTTAGCACGAGGACGAAAGGCTCCCCTGCCTAAGGGGAGCTGGCAGTAAGCGTAGCGAAACTGACTGAGGGGTATTACTGAAAGCATTGATATTTATGCGTTTCGTACCCCTCCGTCTTTGCCTAACGGCAAATCCACCTCCCCTTAGGCAGGGGCGGCTTTCGCTTTAGCTCAGTTTGTTGTCAGCTCGACAAACCCCAATTTAAATCCCTAATCCCTATGCGGATAACTCCCAATTTTAACATTAGAAAGGGACTGAAAATGATTAAAAGTATTTTATCATCTGTTTTATGTATGACGATTTTAGTTTCTGTCCTGTGTGTACCCTCTTTTGCAGACGATAAAACCGAAATAGTCGAAATGATTTTTGAAGAAGATTTCGAAAGCGGTGTTATTGATGAAAGCAGAATGGTTTTTGGATTTAACAATTCAAACCCCTCTGTAAATCAGGATCCGTCTGTACGAATCGAAGACGGAAAACTAAAATTCGAAAGATATGACAATTCGGGATGCAATGCATATATGCGCTATTTCTTTAACGAAGACCACAGTGCTCTCTCGGACGGTTTGTATTGCATTGAGTATGACATTCACAAAAGTAATCACCGAAATGTGTGGGTGCGTATTTATAACGGAGATTATGAATTTACCCGTGAAATGTGGAGATATTCCAACGATTTTTGTGGCTCTACCGTAATGTATACCGAGAATCATCACTTTAAATTTTTCCTTGATACCATCAAAAGCGTATATTACGTATGGGTTGACGGTGTGCTTCTTGCCTCCGAAAAAACCACCTACAACGCAGGACAAAAAGCCTTTACGGGAATCGGACTTCCTCTTGAAGGTGGAGATGCAGGAAAATGTATTGTTTCCCTTGACAATCTCAAGGTGTATAAAACAACCTATACCGATCAGATGCTCGTGGATATGGACACAAAGGCGATGACAGTAAGCTCACTGCTCACTGCCGCACCAAACATTCTCGGCGAAACCTGCATCACAACAGACCTTAATCTCTACACAGAAACTCTAAACGGATGCAGTGTAACATGGACTTCTTCGGATAATTCAATCATTGACCCCGAATCAGGAAAAATTTACCGTTCCGCCGAAGATAAAACTGCAACGGTTACAGCAACAGTTACAAAAGGCGAAGCAAGTGCCGAAAAAAGCTTTGAGTTTACTCTTCTGGCATTTACCGAGGATTATCTGACGGTTGAAAAGGATTCGGACCTTGTTACATATCAGAGCATGACAGACGAAAATCCCGACGAACTTACAACATCGCTTAATTTTATTGCAGACGGTGCCTACGGTTCCGAGATTGTCTACACAAGTGACAATACCGATGTTATCACGGAATCGGGAAGAGTCATCAGACCCTGGGTTGGCGAACCCGACGAAAAGGTAACCATTACCGCAACCGTAAAATGCGGTGTTGAAGCTCTTTCAAAGGAATTTACTTTCACCGTTAAGGCAGAAGATGCTCTTCTCGATCCCATGGATATGTCCGATGAAGATTTCTTCGGCGTGTATGATAAGGCAAGCGGCGAATGGATAAACAAAGGTGTGTTTGACTATGACTGCCAAAACGAGCTTGCTGACATGAGTGAGATTGAATCTGCGGTTATGGATGGCGATTATGATAGGGCGAAAGAAGAATTTCTCACCTATATGAGAGAACGCAAACCCTATGTTGTGCGTACAAAATCAAGAAATACCCTTCAGGCAAATGCCGCAACAACCGATCTTGCCTTTAAATCATCCATTGTCGGTGAAGCCTTTGTGGGCGGTGAATGGTCAACTGTTGAAGCACCGCTTTCAACCTCGATTTTGAGTGTTGAAAAACCGGTTTCTGTTGATCTTGTGGCTGCCTACAATGAGTCCTCAATGGCGGAAATCATGACAAAGGAATCGGGCAATGCACCGATTTTAAGACTTACCGTAAACGGAAATGTAAGAGATTTTGAAGCCATTGACGACGGTTATATCCGCCTTGGAAGCTATTCTGATGAAAATTATGGCAGAGAAGATAAAATGTATGTAAAAATGCAAGGGGCAGACCTTGGAGACGAAACATACCGTTCAAAAATCAAATTTGACATCTCTTCTCTCAAAACCCTTTCGGGCATAACCTCTGCAAAGCTTGTGTTTAAGGCAAAAGCCTCTCTTGTAAATAACGAAAAGAAACGAATTACGATTATCGGCTCCTACAGCACCCTTTGGGAAGAAGAAAATCTTGTATTTAAATCTCATGTATACGATTACAAGTCATTTAACGGTCAGCCCGGCGGAATAGATTGGGGTACATTTTCAAATGCCGATGTTGAATATATGTATCAGATAGGTCGTTTCCCGTGGCTTACATCAATGATTTATGAATATGAATATTCGGGAGAAGAAATCTATGCCTACCGCGCAATCCGTCAGCTTATGGACTTTATCAATGACTGTGGAAGCAAAGGCTGGTATGACGGACAAGGCCCCATCGGACAATATCCCCGAAGCCTCGATGCAACAGAAAGACTTGCTCAGCTTCTCACGGTTATTGATACACTTTGTGAAAGTGAATATATGACTCCCGACAGTTGCACAGCCATAATGAAGCATTTGTGGCACATAGCGGAAGCCTCAAGAACATATCACTCCACAAGCGGTAACTGGGCACAGTCCATTATGATGTATCTTTATCGTGCAGCTTATGCATTCCCCGAGTTTGCCGCCGCCAACGGCACAAACGGCAGCGAAGTTAACTGGACAGAATATGCTCACAACTACAGTATAAAGCTTATGGAAAACAACTACTATGAAGACGGCACATATATTGAGCCCACCGGCGGATACTCTTCCGGCTCTCACAAGGGCTATATAGGTACATACGGCGAAATGAAAAACAAAGGCTATTCCATTTCTGATGTGGCTTTAAAAAAGCTTTATGACGGAACATACTATAACCTTTTGTCCTTTGCGCCGGGAGGTATGACCTATGCTTACGGAGATTCCGGCTACAGTGCAGGCTCGTCTTCAAGGCAGTATCCCGATTCTGATGAGATTTTTGGGGATGATGAGCTTACATATATTGATTCCTACGGGGCAAAAGGTACAAAACCAACATGGACATCAAAACAGTTTCCGATTGGGAAATACACCTTTATGCGTTCCGATTGGACAGACACCTCTCTATATTTGGCAACTCAGGTGCGCGGTTATGAATACGGAAGCCACGGTCATGCCGACCGTAACCATGTAACCGTGGCGGCATTCGGAAAGCTCCTTCTGACCGATGCAGGTTCATTTACCTACACATCGGGCGCACTTCGTGAGCTTGGACGAAGCACAAAAATGCATAACACCGTGTCAATCAACGACGGAGTTCAAGATTTTAACGAAAATGCAACTCCCGAAGCTATTGAAAAATACGGAAAAATCCACAACTGGCAAACGAATTCTGCATATGATTTCCTTTCGCAGTCGACCACATCAAACGAGGGCTTCAATCACACAAGAACAATTCTTTTTGTAAAACCATATTACTGGATTGTTTCCGATTACATTGACCCCGATGATGACAGTGCAGAAAACGACATCAAGCAGAACTGGCACATGATGCCAACAGCAAAAATGACGGTTGATGCCGAAAACAATGTTATGTATTCAAACAATGACGACAACATAAACATTACCGTGGCATCTGCCGACTCCGATGCTAATGCCCTTGAAGAAGCAGAAGGCTACTGGGCACAGTCAATCGGTTCTCCCACCGAAAATCCCTATGGTTATTTTAATAAGATTGCATCGGGCGATGTGACATTTGACACAGCACTCGTGCCTACAAACAGTGCAGATTCCAATGTGAAGGTTGAAAGACTTTCCACCGGCACCGATACAACAGTTTCAACAGCCTTAAAGCTCACCACAGTGACAGACGGAAGCGAAACAAACGGTTATTACTATCTGTCCTATGAAGATGGAGCAAAAGACACAAGAAGCTTTGGTGACTATTCCACAAACGGTCAGATGGCGTTTGTTCATGAGGATGTTGACGGCAATGCCGACATGGTGATTATGAACGATGCAACCGTGGTTAAAAAGAACGGAAAAGTCTTGCTTGAATCAGAAGATAGACTGTCAGACATTTCTGTAAGCCTTTCAGGCAGCAGAATGGATATTCAATCTTCGCAAGATATTTCTCTTTCGAATCTCAAAGTTTATTCTCCCTTTGACATAAAGAGTGTGTATGTGAATAATGTTAAAACAAAGTTTACCACCGACGGAAGATACATCACCTATGACAAAGATGCAGGCTCCGATGTTTCATCGGGTTCTTCTTCCGGCGGAAGTTGGGGCGTAAGCGGAGGTTCAACAAGTGTACCCTCTGTTCCCGTCACTCCCACACCTCCCGTGACAGGCGGTGAAACGGTAGAAAGCACAAAGCTTGCCGACATTTCGGGTCACTGGGCAGAAAGTGATATTACTGCACTTTACAATGCCGGAATTATAAAAGGGAAACAGGACGGCATCTTTGCACCGGAGGACAGCATCACAAGAAGCGAATTTATTGCTCTCATTGTTCGTGTGCTTGGTGTTCCGAAATCGGCTATTTCACTCCCTTATTCGGATGTATCGGAAAGCGACTGGTACTTTGAAACACTCAAATCAGCACTCGGTGCAGGTCTCATCAGTTCAGACTCGGCATTCAGACCAAACGATATTATTTCCCGTGAGGAAATGGCGGCAATTCTTGCAAGAAGCTATAACTGGAAGTTCCCGCCCTTTGATGCAAGCAAAGCCAAGCTTTCGTTTACCGACAAAGCTTCAATTGCTCCCTGGGCAGAAGCTTCGGTGAAGCTTACAAGCTCTATCGGACTCATAAACGGAATGTCGGATGGCTCCTTTGCTCCAAAAGCTACTGCAACAAGAGCGCAAGCCGCAACTGTCATTTATCGATTCAGAGAAATGATGAAATGAAATGAAATTTAATTAACAAAAGTATAAAAAATCAGCTCCCAAAAACGTGTCGCTTTTGGGAGCTGACTTTTTGTATATGAAAACCCCCGGATTGTCCGGGGGTTCGATAAAGCTTTTAGCTATAAATCTTGGAAATAAAAACTCCTTTTGATATAATTAAATTGCGGCTACCAACTGCAATATAAAATAATCAAAAGGAGGTCATTCA
>JAFQHQ010000164.1 GCA_017397885.1 Clostridia bacterium
AACATCAGCGGTGGTCGGGGTGTGGGGCTGACTATAGAAGCCCCACGAAAGAAAAGTTTGAGAACTTTTTCTCAAAAGAAGTGCTTGAGAACCCTTTCTCAAAAACAACCGGCGTTTTCGTGCCGGAGCGATAAACTCCAATTATATTAATTCCAGCTTTGCCCCCTTAATAACCGTCATTCCATTTTCGTCAATGGCAGTATACAAAACCGTTTTGTTGTCCGGTGACATCTGCGGATGGGGATGACGAGGATGAGTATCCACTTTAACATTATCAATAAAGGTTTCGGTTTTGTCATTTTGGTCTATGACAATAACATCACTTTCGGTGTAGTCGATAACAGTGTCGGCAAGGAGAAATCTTCCGTCAGGAGAAACTCCCACGTGCCAATAGGGAAAGGCTGAATAAAGAAGCTTTGTTTCTCTTGTGTTAAGGTCAACATAACAAATGCCCCTTGGAGGTACGGGAGAAACGGGATATTTTACAAAATACATCCCTTTGCCGTCGGGAGCCCAGGATTCGTGACCGAAGCAGTCACCAAGGTTGCCGTTTATGTCGAGATTTTGCTTTGCCAGGTTATACATCTGACCTGTTCTGTCATCATATATCCACAGTCTGTTTGACACATAACGTGTGTCACCCTCGTGAGCAAAAAATATGATTCGTGGATCAGATGGGCAAATCATACCGTGATTTGCAACAGAGAATGGTTCTGAAAACACCTTTTCACATAACTTTTTTGCACTTCTTTTTTCAACATCAATAACTGCAAAAAGAGTTTCTTTCCCTTTTATATTATAAAAAATACTCAAAAATTTTCCGTCATTGGTTTTTTCAGGCATGCTGATTTTTATAGATTGGTCATCCGGATAAAACTCATCTTCATATATAACGGTTATTTCACCTGTATTGGTGTCGATTTCTTTCACCTGTTTGCCATTTGCATAATAAACAAAATTTTGATGTACTACATATGATGTAAATCCTGTAGCATCATTGCACAAAACTGTTTTTTCACCGGTTTCAAGGGAAATTTTAACAAGCTCCACTTCAGCCTTTGAAGATGCTATACGTTCGTTTTTGGAACGGGCAGCAACAATTGTAGAGTTGTCAATCCATTTGTTGGCTGTATAATAACCAACGGTGTAGTTATATTCGTTATCTGATATTTCAAATCTGTCTTTTATTTTTATCATCTTAGATACTCCTTTTATTCATTGCAAAAATCTCTGTAGTTTTGCATTTCTGAGCACATTAAAATAAATGCACCTGCTCCGTGCAAATCGTTTTGGGTTCGGTCGCGGTTAATATAATGTTCATATGTACCCGACTCAATGCAGGTTCCAACGCACACATTGTCAACAATAAGATAGCCGTCGTCACTAAGGAAAAGTTTGTTCTTAATTCCGCTATAGGCTTTCTCTAAGCACTCGCCAAACTCCTCTTTTGAAATAACTCCCGTTCTTATTGCCTTTGCATATGAATAGATAAAAAGATTTGTACAGGAGCTTTCAACCCAGTTGTCTGCTCTTTCGGGTTTGTCCGTCACCTGATACCACATACCCGTTTTTTCATCCTGATATTTTTTGAGAGAGAAAAGCAAATCTCTTTCAATTTGTGAAAGTCTCTCTACTGCAGGATGGTCTTTTGGAATAAATTCCAGAATATCAAGAATGGCAACAGTATACCACCCAAGAGCTCTGCCCCATATGTGAGCGGAAAGTCCGGTTTTGGGGTCTGCCCACTGTGCCTCCTTTGATTCGTCCCAGCCGTGGTAATAGAGTCCGGTATTTTTATCTTTCATAAAATCGTCCATTATGAAAATCTGTTTTATGGCTCTTTCCCGAAGAACAGTATCTCCAAATCGTTTTGCATAAATAACAGAGATGGGTCCTGCCATATATGCACCGTCAAGCCACATCTGATTGTGTTGTGTCATCATGTGCCAGTAGCCACCGACACTGTTTACCGGCCAGAAATACATTGACTTTGCGGCAAGCTTTGCCGCCTTTATATACTTTTCGTCCCCTGTTTCGTCATAGAGGTTATAAAGAATCAGCGTTGCCTGTTTGTGGTCAAGCATTGTAAGCGCCGATTTTGCAAGTGGCGGCGTGTCCTCGGTTGTAAGCTCATGGCAAAAGCCGTACAGTTCGCCGTTTGAGCCGATTACAGAATCGGCATAATCTTTTATGTAGTTGAAATATTTTTTGTCGCCGCACTTTTTGTAAATACGCTCCATTCCGCTTAAAAACACTCCCTGCCAGTAGAACAAAACTCCCTCAGGCGGTAATTTTTGAGGCTCATAGGTGTGCATAAGCGAATCGCAGAGCATTTTTCCAAGCTCAAGGGGTGATTTATCTTTTAAATTCATTTTGACTCCTCCTTATCTTTGATTCTATGCTATAACAATTTATATCATATATATTGCTGTATTGGCATTATTTTTGTTGTATTTTGACTTTATGCGTGATATAATGTAAGAAGAAAGAGTAAAACAAATTGGGGGTTGTCGGTGTGTTTAACACAAGGGCATCGTAGGGGACGGCGTCCTCGACGTCCCGTGTCAATTACATCGAGAACAAATCTTAAATAATACTGAAACGTTGAAAACAGTGTCATTGTGTATTGAAGA
>JAFQHQ010000165.1 GCA_017397885.1 Clostridia bacterium
ATCAGCGGTGGTCGGGGTGTGGGGCTGACTATAGAAGCCCCACGAAAGAAAAGTTTGAGAACTTTTTCTCAAAAGAAGTGCTTGAGAACCCTTTCTCAAAAACAACCGGCGTTTTCGTGCCGGAGCGACAAACTCCAATTTAAAAGTTAACATTACAAAAACAGAGTGCAAAAACTCATGATAAATTTTTACACTCTGTCTGGAATCAAATAACTTTATTTTGTCTCCATTTTCCGTGTCGGAAACGAAGTTCAAATATGATGCTTCTAACCACCCAGTCGCTCACCATTGCAATCCAGATTGCCATAACTCCGATATGGAAGATATAAACAAACAGATATGCCATACCTATGCGAAATGCAAACATTGATGATGCCGAAACAACCATAACAAAGCGTGTGTCTCCTGCACCACGAAGTGCCGAGGGAGTAGCAAAGCTCGGCGGATAGAACAAAACAGAACCAAGTGTGTAGAACACAAGAATCTGAATCGCCGACGTTTCCGCATCAGCCGATACCCCGAAAATTGACACAAGAGGTTTGGTGAGGGGGATGAAAACAATTGCCATTGCGGCTACAAAAAGACGATTCATTTTTATTATATGCTTTTTATAGCGGATTGACTCGGGATAGTCCTTTGCTCCTATGCACTGTCCCACAACGGTGAGAATGAGAGCATTGAAGCCTGAGGAAATGCCGTGAAGCAAGGGCGTAAGGTTTCGCGATATCTGGTCGGCATTTATGGCATCTTTGCCAAGACCAGAAACAAGTCCTGCTAAAATGAGAGCACCAAACTGAAACATTCCCTGTTCAATTCCGTTTGGAACGGAAATCTTTAATATTCGAAGTGACATTTTTCGGTCAAATTCGGGTTTCAGGGGTTTTGAAAGACTGATTTTGTTGTCATGTGACGTGAGTCTGAAAGTGAGAATTATTCCAATTACCGCCATCGCAATCAATGTTGAAAGTCCGGCTCCCATAACCCCCATATCCATTTGGAAAATGAATATGTATTTAAGCACGAGATTAACAAGCATCATAATAACCGAGCTGACAAAGGTTATCCTGCTGTTGCCCATTACACGAAAAAGTGAGTTTGCACCGTAGTAAAGAGCAACAAAGGGATATGACATTGCGGTGATTGAAAAATATTCAAGGCTCACCGAAAGCACATCTTTTTCGGCACCGCCAAAAAACAGCGTTACAAACTGCTTTTTGAACACCAGCATAGCAAGCATAAATACAAGACCTATGCAAACCACAATCTGAAGATTGGCTTTCAGAGATTTTTCGCCGTTTTTCCTGTCCTCCGCACCGATATATTGAGCAAGAACAACACTGCCGCCCTGCGCGAGAGCAACAAAAAAATTTTTTGCAAAATTGTCAATTCGGTTAACAAGAGCAACCCCTGCAAGGGCTGTTTCTCCAAGTTTGTTAGACACCATGAAGGTGTCTGCCACACCGAGACCGGCAACTATTAACTGTTCGAAAAACACCGGCAGGAAAAAAGCAATCAATTCTTTGTTGGAAAACCTTACCCCGTCCGGTTGTGAAAGTAATCGCAATTAAAGCATCCCCTTATTTGTCGGATTCAAGCATCTTGTTGATTTCACTTACGGTTTTTCTTACAAACATGTCGCCGCCTTCGTGACCAACATTGCCACTGCTGATATATGCACTGTAATGTCCTGCTTTTTCAGCCTTTTCGGTGGGGAGATATCCGCCGGTTCCGCAACAAAGCTGAACAATAAATGTTTGTTCTGCATTGCTTCTTGCCTTAATTCTGTTACCGTAATCAAGGAACAGTTCAAAAGGATTGGTGGAAAATGCAATGTTGCCCAAACGAATAATGTGGGTTTCAATTGTGAATATTTCTTTAAACTGCTGTTCTCTGAAACGTGCTATTGTTCCTGAATGAACATGCATTTTTGCATTATCTTCAAAGTTGAAGGATTCCTTATCCTTATTTTTGTCAATGTAATATTCAAGCTCTCTTACGGCATTGTTATACTCTTCCATTGTAGCCTTGCGAAGAGGAAGGTCAAGGTTTATTACCTTATGTTCAAAGGCTGCTTCTTCCTGAAGCTCGGTGATTTCTTCATAAACAGAAACAATTTCATTGGAAATTCTTTTGCCGACTCTGTTACAGCCTGAAACATCATACATGGAAGGATCCGCTTTACGCTTTTTGGGATGAGGTCTTTTTACGTTGGGGTCATCAATGGGGGTTTCGGGATCTACCCATCTTACAAGGTCACGGGGACACTGGTCTCCGCCTGCACCGCCAAGACCGAGAAGGAAAATGTCATCACCCAGTTTTTCACGGATGTTTGCTTTTGCTCTGCCCCAGTAATCGGCAGAAATGAAGCTTCTCTGTTCAAGAATCTGTGCAGGGCAAGCGATGTTGGCTACAACACCGGTAAGCTTTTTATTTTTGTCAAATGTATAAATAAGCTCTATACCAGAATCATTACCGCCTTCCAGTGCGGTGAAGTTTGCTGTGTCTGCATCTCCCCACATCTGAGCACTGCCGTCATCATAGCATACTCTGCGGCACATTCCAACAGGTGCACGACCAAATTCGTTGGCGAAATATGCTTTTTCTCTGTTATCCCACGCTTTTTTTGCGGCATTTGCAATCTGAGTTGTTACAAATTCAGTGGCTTCGATAGGTTTAAGCACACTGTCATCTGCAGTAACAAGAGTTTCATAGCTTTTTCCCTCGGGAAGAAATTCATTGAGGATTTGTCTTGCAACGCTGAATCCGACGGGAGCACCGGGATTTGCCACTGTATGTGAAGTATGTGTGTGAGTAGCCGCTATAATAATCTTTTTGGGATCAAAATCGGGGCAAATTTTGGCAAATTTTTCACGTACGATATCCATAATATATCCCGGAATGCTTGTCATGTCGGCAGAGATTATAATCATCTGATCCGCTTCTGTTTCAAGAGCCATTGCAGTAGCTGTAATTTCGGATTCAACATATTCGGAAATTCTTTCAAAGAATTGTCCTGCAAGATTAACTTTTTTACCTTCGGGTACAAGGGTTTCTTCGTCCCAGCCAATTTTAATCATTATTTCCCTCTCCTTTTAAGCTGCACGAAAATTCGTACAATGCATTAAACTGTTTATATTTTCTGTTTAGCACTTCATGATTTTTGGGTTCAAACACCTTTTCAAATTCAATAGATTCTGAAGCCACGTCAAAGCTTTCAAGCACACCATCTGATACTGCGGCGATAATTGCCGCACCGAGACATGCGGCCTCTTTTTCCTTGGGAATCATAACCGGAAGACCTGTGATATCAGACTGAAGCTGACACCAGATATCACTTTTTGAACCTCCGCCCGTGGCAATTATTCCGCTTATTTTTGTGCCGTTTTTCTCAATGTGTTCGCAGTTCTTTTTCAGAAGAAACGCAACCCCCTCCATGATGGCATGCGCCATGTCTATGGAGTCGTGTTCCTGCCTTAAGCCCCAGAAAACGCCTGTTGCACGGCTATCAAATTCGGGTGAATTTGTGCCGACAATATAGGGCAAAAAGATAATCTGTGTTCTTTCTCTTTTGGCAAGGGTTTCGTTCATTTCGTCATAGCTTATATCCTTCATACACGATGACTTAAACCATTCGAGACTCACGCCTCCGCTTTCGGCAACGGGGAGCATGATGTGGGTATCGGGCAGATAGCCATAGTGCATTGCAACACCTTTCACATCTGACGCAGGCTCTTTTGCAAAAGTCGCCATTGCCATTACGGTGCCTGTGGAAAGGGTAATTTTGCCGTCACCCGTGTTGCCGGTGCCTATCATACCTGCAAAGTGGTCAAGAGTGCCCACATTTATCTTGGCAGAGCAGTTTATGCCAAGCTCTGAAGCTATTTCGGGCTTGACACTGCCAACAGATGTACACGGCTCAACAAGAGGCGGAAGCATATCTTCGGTTATTCCGATTGCATCGAGCATCTTTTTCCAGTAGCACTTTTTATAGATGTCAAAATAGAACGAAAATGTTGCAATTGACATATCACAGCTTTTTATGCCGGTGAGATAAAACACAATGTAATCCTTCAGCAACATATATGTTTTTGCGTTGTTGTAAACTTCACTCCTGTTGTGTTTAAGCCACAAAATTTTTGTTGCGGGCCATGTGGGAAGCACAGCCTGCTGACCTGTCACCGCTTCGCATTCTTCGTTTGAAAAGCTTTTTGAAAGCTCAAGACATTCGGACACGGAACGCTCGTCCATCCACGAAATGGCATTCATGAGCGGTTTGTCATCCTCACCCAAAATAACAAGGGATTCTGCCTGACCCGTGAATGCAATTTCATTCACAGCATCAATTTTGTTTTCAAGAAGCATAGCTTTAAGCAGACCAATCAGATTTTCGGCATACTTTGCGGCATCAAACTCCACAAATCCGTTTTCTCTGATGTAGCTCACGGCAACAGAGCGGCGATCTTTGAGGTTCATCTCTTTGTCATAGATTGCCGCTTTTATGTTGGTTGTTCCCAAATCTATTCCTATATACATTTTGGTATCCTCTGTTACATAACAAGTTCAATATCCATAAGTTTGCAGAAATCTTTGATTTCTTCAACAAAGTTACCATAGGCAACCAAAACGTGCTGACCTGCAACATTTTGGGCAAATTCTTCAACTGTGCAGCTGTCGGGGAACACTTCGAGGCTCGGAAGCTGAGGAGCAGGGTCGTCCCAGCCGTATTCGTTCCATGCGGGGGGATTTTTTGCTTCTGCTGTGTATACATGCATTTTGTATTTGCCGTTTAAGTAATACATTCTTGCACAAGTTACATATCCGGTTTTAACCTTTGAAACATTGAGAAGCGACGAATTGAGAAGTCCGAAAGCCGCGGGAAGAACGGTTACGTCACCGTCGGTTACTGCCTGAGGCACAAAATCGGGAACACCGATAAGCATGCTTTCTTCGAAGAATTCATAGTATTCGAGATAAGGCACGGTCTGACCTGTAAGATATTTCATTGCAAGCTGAGTCACAGCACCCATGATGTCATTTTCGGGAATTGTGAGCACACCGCAGTAGTGTTCAAGAAGCATGAACACCATTGCCGGAGGAAAACCAAGAAGTTTTTTCATTCCGTCAACATCTAAAAGTGTGATTGCCTCCCAGCCTCTTTCTTTAATTTTCATGGCAATGGCAAGAGCATATTTAACTCCGTTTTCAATAACCGAGTCATCACATTCTTTTTCAAACTTCCAGTTTGATTTAACAAAATCCACGCCGTCTTTAATATCTTTGTCGGAAAGCTTTTCAAGGTTCTGAACCATTTCGAGCATTTCAAAGGGTTCAACCTCAACGCCTATCTGACCTCTCATGGAATTGCCTTCAAACTGTGTGCCATAGAGAAGCATGTCACGGTAGCCCATTGTGCCGACGTGTGCCGAGCGAAGCTCTTTCTTTGCACAAGCCGCTGTGAGGAATGCGTTGATTTTGGCAAGCGGATAGTCTTTGCCGATAACATTATACACATATTTGAATTTATAGCCGAGAGCTTCAAATGCAGGTCTGATGGCTGTTGTGCCTGCCTGTTCGGCAGTTGTTACAATTCTGCCATTTTCCTTCCAGCCGCAAAGTCCCCAAAGAAGCATGGGAATGTGACGGAATTTGTCGGTTACACGAACAACCGCATGGGTGGGAATCCAACCTGCAACACAAACAACAAGAGCTGAAAAATCTTTGTCCGAAATTTTTGCTATTGCGCTGTCGGCTGTTTTGTATTCGGGATCGTCAATTACAAGTCCGCCGTCAAAAACCTCATAGCCGAGAGATTTTATAACGTCAAGACCTTCGTCGTGCTTCATGTTGAGTCTGTCGATGGGAGTGTTTACCTCGCCAAAGCAGACAAAAGCGATTTGTTTATTCATAATAGTCCCTCTCTGTATATTAAAATTAGTCAATAACTTCTACGGTTTTGTTGTAGAAGGATTTGAGTGCCGCAGTGGCAAGAGTGTGTGAAAGAACTGTTTCTTCGGGAGTAAAGAGACCGAAAGGCACTTCAACGCCCGAATATTCAAGCATAAATGCTGCAATCTGCTGTTGAATAGCATCGGTGAAACCAAACTCAAAAATCGGTCCGGTGATTGTGGGAATCATGGGCTTGTAGCCAATGATAATGCGGTTCCAGGACTGTTCTTTGCCCCATGATGATGTGTAGCAGAATGCGTTTGCATCATCACTGGAAAATCTTGCACTGCAGTCCATACCGTAGATTTCGAAAAACCAACGGTTTGTTGAACCGGGGCACATACGCTTGGTTTCGAAAGTCATGGGAATTTCGTCACCGTCGGCATTTAAGGTTGTGCAGAAAATTGTGCAGTTATCAAAGGTGTCACAAACTGCTGTTCCGCCCTTGCCGTCGGGTCTTTCTTTGATAATGTTTGAAAAATGTGCTCTGACGGTCTTGGGTTTGAAGCCAAGGCGGAAAGGCACGTGCTGAGTGTGAATACCAAGGTCGCCAAGGCATCCGTATTCACCGTTAAATTTAACCATTCTTTTCCAGTTGATGGGTTTTGCTGTATCCATGTCACTGCAGTGGTTAAATCCGCAGTGGATTTCCAGAACTTTGCCAAATTTCCCCTCTTTGTACCAGTTTATCATGGTCTGCATTGCAGGATAGTATGGGAACTCACTGCAACAACGTACAAAGGTGTTCGGGTTTTCTTTTATTGCTTGCATAATCTTCTCGTTGGCGGCTTTGTCAATACCAAAGGGTTTTTCGCCAAGGAGAGCTTTGCCGCTTTTTATGATGTCAATGTAGAACTGTTCGTGAAGATTGTGAGGAACAGCACAGTAAATTGCATCAATATCGTCTTTTTCGAGAAGCTCTTTATAATCGGAAACGGAATATTTTATTTCAGGAAAGTTTTTCTGAAACCATTCCATTTCTTTTGGAACAACCGAGCAAATACCCACTATTTCGGGTTTTGGAACATCTTCTGTGAGGTGGCACCATCTTGCGGCGGCAGAGGCAAATTCTCTTGCCATGAGACCGCAGCCTATAAGTCCGAATCTTACTGTTTTCATAAATTTTAACCCTTTCTATTTTTGTTGTAGCCGTCGGAGAATCCTCCGGCGGCTACGCTTACTATAACATACAATACCGGCATAACAAATAGAATGATTCTATATAAACACATAAAAATTCTGTCAAAAAAACTATGCCGTATTTAAAAAAGTGTTAATTACAATTAATATCCGAAGTGCTTTTCTGTTTCAGCAATTGCTTCTTCAATGATGTCAAGACCTTTGAGCGCTGCTTCGTCGTCGAGAATCATCGGAGGTGACATACGGAGAATATGACCCGAAGGTACCCATGCAAGACCTTTTTCAAAGGCTTTCTGATAAATCATTGTGCCGGCTTCTGCGAAGGGTTCTTTTGTTTCACGGTCTTTAACAATTTCGATTGCCTGCAAGCATCCGAGAGCTCTTACATCACCGATGATGGGATGAGCTTCTTTCATCTGTTTCATTTTTGCAAGCATAATTTCACCAAGGTGAGCAGAGCGTTCGTTGAGGTTTTCTTCTTCGATAACCTTGATTGATTCGAGAGCTGCAATACAAGCCATGGGGTTTCCGCCGTAGCTTGAAGATGCAGAGATTTTTTCGATTGCAGGTGCAAGGTCTTTAGAAACTGCAAGTGCAGTTACGGGGAAGCCGTTACCGAAGCCTTTACCGAGGGTTGTGATGTCGGCTGTAACATTCCAGTGTTCCATTGCAAAATATTTTCCGGTTCTTGCCATGCAGTTGAGAACTTCGTCAGCAAAAAGGAGAATTCCTCTTCTGTCACAAAGGTCACGAAGTGCAGGAATGAAGTCTGCGGGAGGAATGATTGAACCGCCCCAGCCCTGAACGGGTTCGAGAACTATTGCCGCAACATTTTTGCCGCCGTTTGCACAGGCATTGTCGAGCATACCTTCAATCATATTGATGTATGGTGAAGAATCCTTCCATGCTTCTTCTTCGCTTCTGCCAAAGAAGTCACGGTAGGGATTCGGACGGGGAACAAGCATGAAGCCGGGAGCTCTCATGTGAGTGTCGGGGCCAACAACGGCAAGGGAGTTTGCACCGTAGGTTTTGCCGTGGAAGTCTCTGAAGAAAGAGATGAATTCCTGTTTGCCGGTTGCAGCTCTTGCACAACGAAGACCTGCTTCAACTGCAGTTGTACCGGAATCGTAGAACTGGAATCCGCCAAATTTTCCGCCGGTGATTTCGTGGAGCTTTTCAACAAGTTCCATCTTTACTTTTGTAGTAAAGTCATGGCAGTTCATGAGCTTTTTAGCCTGCTCGGCAACAGCTTCACTGATTTTCGGGTGACAGTGACCGAGACCTGTTACATAGATACCGGATGAAAAGTCGAGGTATGTATTTCCGTCAACGTCTTTGAGGGTGTAGCCATAGCCCGATTCAAAAGAAACAGGGAAAAGCTTAACCTGGCTGGAATAACCTTTCATGTATTTTGCGCATCTTTCGTGATACTCAACAGATTTCGGACCGGGAACAGTTGCCGACACCATGTTAGGTACGGTTGTAAGGTCCATTTTCGCCCAATTTTGTGACATAATTGTCCTCTCCTTTATAATTTTTTTATTTACATTAATATGATACACTAAAACATATCAGATGTCAAGAATTTTTTTCGTTTTATTTGTGTTTTCTTTCGTTTCGAAAGTTTTTGCCGAAAAATTCATGTTGATTTGACAAAAACGAAAGTTTGATGTATTATTATAAAAGATATACTTTACACAATAAATTTTGCAATAAAAGGAGTCCGAAAATGGTAGTCGATGACAGAAGAAAGAAAATTTTGGAACTTATTAATAAAACAGGAAGTGTGAAAGTGACAGAGCTGAGCAAGCTTTTTGATACATCTGAGGTTACAATCCGCACCGACCTTGCAGACATGGAAAACAAGGGTCTTGTAACAAGAGTGCACGGCGGCGCGGTAAGTTCATACAAACCCTATTATAACATGAATTATACTCAGAGAATGTCTACAAACCAAACGCAAAAAGAGCTTATTGCAAAAAAAATTGCCGATATGATTGAAGATAACGACACAATAATGCTTAACTCCGGCACCACTACCCTGCTTGTTTTTCGTGCAATTCCTCAAAATTTAAACCTAAGTATTGTGACAAACTCAATCGCAATTGCACTTGAAGCCACATCAAATCCCAACCTCAACATCATTCTTCTTGGAGGATTGATTAACTCCAAATATCAGTTTACCTTTGGTGATGACGCTATTAAACAGCTAAAATCATACCATGCAGACAAGCTTATTTTGTCAGTTGACGGAATTGATGCTGAACACGGATTTTCAACATACTATGACAAAGAAGCCGAAATTGACAGAATTATGCTTGAACAATCCGGTGTCAACATTGTTGCGGCAGACCACTCAAAGTTCGGAAGATGTGCTTTTACAAAGATAGCAGACCTTTCTGTTGCAGACTACATTGTCACCGATTCGAATATAACAGAAAATCTCAAAAGTAAGCACCCTAAGTTATATAAAAAATTAAACAAAAAAGACTCTAAAATTATTATTTAACACAGCAAAGGGAATGTAAAAAAACTCCAGACCGCAAAAAGGCAGAAATAATAAGCAATACAGAGTATTAATTAGCCTATAAATCATATGATTTTACTACAAATGTTGAAAAACATCTGTTTCAAGATGTTTTTCTTCAATTATATGC
>JAFQHQ010000166.1 GCA_017397885.1 Clostridia bacterium
GGAACAGCCACTTTCATAATAATCCTTCAAGACGCTGAGCTTGAAGAGCAAATCGTAACGACGACGATGAAATTTTTCTTTACTCATTTTATATACACGATTTTTGTTAATTCGTGTATACCTTTTCTGTATTAAGTCATCTTGTTGCGGTAGGAGTAGGTCTTTAGGTAACTGAAGGGAAAAATAACTTCCCCTCAGCTGAACCGCTTGATTCCCAGTTTATATGAAGGAATGAAGGATCTTTTTAGCTTTTTATTTAATAACTCAGTTATTATAAGTTCTTCAAGTTGTAAAAAGTTGTATAAAATCTTGATGAAATAACCGTTTTTCCCCATTTCATCGAGATTTTGACTTATATTTCTTTATTTTCGGATGTTAGTTTAATTCTCTGAAATGTATGTGGATGCCTAAACTCCAAAGACTCGGCATGCAGATGCATGAAGTTGGCTGTTTGTCCATAAAGTGGATCGCCTACGATGGGACAATTCAATCCATCGGGATGGGCTGCATGTACTCGCAGTTGATGTGTGCGACCGGTTTCTGGGTAGAAGGCTACTCGGGTATGTGTATCTGTACTGCCGAGGATTTCGTAACGGGTCACAGCCGGTTTGCCCCATTCGTCGTCTACCATCTGCAACGGACGGTTGTCAAAATCGGGACGGAGGGGTAACCGGATGAAGCCTTTGGGGGCTACTTGGGGAATACCTTCCAACAATGCAATGTATCGTTTTTTGACACTTCGGCTTTCGAACTGTTGTTGGAGCAGGGCATGGGTCTCTTTATCTTTGGCTGCCAGCAATAAACCGGAGGTATCCATATCGAGTCGATGGACCAATAAGGGACCGCTGGCATCGGGGTAGCGTTCTTGCAGGATGCTAAGAACGGAAGTTTGCCCTGTTTTCCCGGGTACAGAAAGCATACCCGCCGGCTTGTTGACCACTATGATATAGTCATCCTCATAAATGGTTGTTACTAAGTTGGCGTCGGTGACGGAAGTGAGCAGCGGATTGGGTTCAACGGATAATCCTTGCAGCATAAATCCTAAAATGGGTTCGCACTTATGACGACAAGAGGGATAGTAGTGCCCGTGGTGTCGGATTTCGCCCTTTGGAGAGTTACCCCACCAGAATTCTGCCATGGCCAGGGGATGATATCCATGCGAATATGCATATTGAAGTAGTTTGGGAGCTGCACATTCGCCAGCTCCGGCAGGCGGATTGCGGTGTGCATAATGGGCAAAAATATCGTTAAGGTTCTGTTCTTCTCCCAAGGCGTTTCTCATCTTAAATTGCTGGAAAATCCATTGCTGAAGGGCGATGGAACGATTCTTGCGCTCTTCTTTTAGGTGCTCAATGATGCGATGTATCTCATCTTCATTTTCAATCTTGTCATCCAGAGCAAAGCGAAGGATCTCGGAAACAGGATGGATGTTATCGAGAGTCTTCCTCCCTTCGGTCGTCTGAATGACAGATAGGAGGTGGTTGATGGCAGAAATACGTGCTTCTTCTTCCTTGAAGTATCCATCTGGATTCAGTAAATCATAGACGGGTGGTACAAAGAAATGATGGTGGTTACTACCTGCCAAATTGCCGGAAAAGGCTGCTAAGTAACCGATAGTGCCTTCCGGATGACGGACGATCAGTACTCCAAACATTTTGCCTTGTTGGAGTTCGGTATGCCATTCCGAACGGCTTTGTAGATAAGCTTGTACTTCCTTGGCGGCCATCACACAGAGGGGATGGGGTGTATAATGGAACGGATAGGTGAATTGTTCCGGAAGAGGAATATTCTGTATGTTGTTCTTAAAATGATGCATATGTTTGCTCAGTTTTATAAAAAGTGTGCAAGTTTTAGCTTGTATTCCAAAAAATGATGTTAATTTTGCACTCAAATTTAATCATGCAACAAAATTAAGAAAAGAATCGAATATGGGAAAACTTGTTATCAATTCGTATGAGGATTTTGAAAAATATGTAGGTCAGGAATTGGGCGTATCGGAATATGTGCAGTTAGATCAGGAGCGTATCAACTTGTTTGCAGATGCTACTTTGGATCATCAGTGGATTCATGTGGATACTGAAAAGGCTGCTGTAGAAAGTCCGTTCAAGAGCACCATTGCTCATGGTTATTTGACTCTTTCCATGCTTCCATATATGTGGAATCAGATTATTGAGGTGAATAACTTGAAGATGATGATTAATTATGGTATGGACAAGATGAAGTTTGGTCAGGCGGTATTGTCGGGTCAAAGCATCCGTTTGCGTACGACACTTCAGTCTTTGCAGAATCTTCGTGGTACTGCAAAGGCAGAAATCAAGTTCAAGATTGAAATTGAAGGTCAGAAGAAACCGGCTTTGGAAGGGGTAGCTATTTTCCTTTATTATTTTGAGAATTAAAACCTGGTTTTTCATTTTTCTTTTGTCCGCACAAAAGAAAAACGAAACAAAAAGAAAAAGCGCCGGCTGCCGTTCCGGAGCTAAAAATCGGGTGAATTTCCTAAACAAAAAGAACTCGCTTCGCTCAAACAGCTTTTTGTTCTTCACGGAAATTCGCCCGATTTTCTTCACGCTCCTCCACTAAAGGCCGGTCCTCCACCGAAGGACTCAAATGCGCTTCGCTGTTTGAGGTGGGTGTTTTTGAGATTTTTTGTATTTCCACAAAGTGTTATTCAGAATTTAGTGACGACGAGCTGTTGAAAACTCTGTCCCAAAAATCTCGAAGGCATTCATTAATACAATCAACGTAGATATTATCGAGATCCTTCACTTCACTGCGTTTCGTTCTGGATGACAAATAAAAATAGATTAACGAGAACATCTACTGCAACGAGCGAAGCAATGTTGTATCCCAAGCAAGAAGGCATCAAGGTCCGGCCTCTTTTTTTTGCCGTTAAGCGGAAGTGCTTTTCGGAGCGTTAAAAACAAAAAGCTGTTTGAGCGAAGCGAGTTCTTTTTGTTTAGCGGAGAAAAGCACTGGAGTAGGCAAAAAAATGCAGACGGCGAATTTTCTTTGTTTCGTTTCTTTTGTTCGTGCAAAAGAAATGAAAAGAAACATGCACTATATCCACAAAAAAGTATTAC